>SKSE01000095.1 GCA_007118135.1 Bacteroidales bacterium
CAGGGTCCAGACCCGAAGTGTTGGTGCGGGTATCTGTTGTAAGTTCGGTACCGCCTCGCATGGTATGCTGTGCATAACTATAAGTAGACCAGAAATTACCAATATTAACGCCGATAGCAATGATGGCAGCAACCACAAGAACTCCGCTGGCTTTTAGAAAAACGGGAAGTTTTTTATGCCTGATATGCTCAGCCAGTTCAAAAATGCCGTAAAATATCACTATGATAAGCAGATAATAGGTAATCTGAAGGTGGTTGGAGTATAGTTGCAAAGCGAGAAAAACAGCAAATAAAATACCTCCGGAATAAAAATGTCCCCGGAAAGTATGAATAATAGCCGCCAGAACCGGCGCCATATATGCGATAGCAAGCGCTTTGGAATTATGCCCCGCTTCAATGATAATAAAATGGTATGACGAAAATGCAAAAGCAAGTGCACCAGCAAATGCGACCCAAACATTTACTTTCAGAACCAAAAGAAAAATAAAAAAACCGGCGAAATAAAGAAAAATCATGTCAGCCGGTCTTGGCAAACCAAGCGTGAAAATCTGGTGCAGGTAAATGGCAATATTGTTTGAATATCTTACAGAAATCTGGAAAGCAGGCATTCCGCCAAACATGGAGTTTGTCCACAGAGCCTCTTTGCCTGTTTCTTCACGGAAATCCTTGATCTCCTTTGCCATGCCCTCAAACTTTACGATATCAGACTGCAGCAATCTTTTTCCTTCTAAAACAGGACTAACGTATGCAATACTTAAAATCAGGAAAATCAGGAGTGAGCCAATATAGGGTAATAATTTTTTCAAGTCTGACTTTTGCATGGTTTTATAGAATTGAAGTTTTCAATATTTTTTAATTTATTGACTATTTTTTTGATTTTCATCGTCAATATCCTCAAAATCGACATACTCACCCACATCATCAAGCGATTTACCATTTTGCTGCGATCTTTTGTAGGTAATCCGAACTTTTGATTTGCCCTTTTTCGTTTGTTCTTCTTCCTGGCGTAAATGGGGGTTCTGCTCGTAAAATTTCCTTTTAAACCGGTTCAGATACCACCGCATCAGCCAGGGCAACACATAAGTTGTAAACAGACGAAAAATCAGGTAGATAAGTATAAATGTGGCAAGGATCCTAATCAATGACATACTATGTATAGTTTATACAGAAAGTGATTTTGATATTACTTCCCGGTTTGGTAATGTTTTTGAAAATTTTATCGTATTAAATCAGCTTTTGTGCAAAGAAAACAAAAGTAAGAAAAAATAATCAGGCTTGCTATATACACAGCACATATGTCATTCCCGTAAAACAATTAAAAAGAGGTTGCTTCATTGAACAGAAACAACCTCTTTAACCAAAAACTATTTATTAACCAAAATCTTATTTATGTGATTTTTCGCTGGAAACAGAAAGTCTTTTTCTTCCTTTAGCTCTTCTTGCTGCCAGAATTTTGCGACCATTGGCAGTTTCCATTCTTTCCCTGAAACCATGCTTGTTTTTCCTGCGTCTTCTGGAAGGTTGATATGTCCTTTTCATTATTTCTTATAATTTGCTGTGAATACTCTACTTGCCGGTTTTTATCTGAAAGGCTGTATTAACAACCCAATCTTACTTATTTTGTATATTTATCAGTACCTGATTTTTAAGGACTGCAAAGATAGGCAATACTTTTTTATTCCCAAATCCTTTTTCAGATTTTTTTCAATCCACCTGAGAACTTTTTTCTGTACCTGAATCTCTTTGAAGTTCGCGAGAAACATCAGGCATCAAGAAATACCCCTTCGCTGATTTCATAGTAGTTTTTCAGTAAATCTGCTGCAAGGCATGAATGAACCGGAACAATGCCCACCAACGTACCAGGCGAAAATTCTTCCCAGTATTCATCAGGACAATGAAAAATTCCATGTTCCTGCGACAGTCGATTTACATAAAGGGGTTTCGGAAAAGGCTCCCAACCTTTATCAACAAATTTTACTACTTCCCCAAACACTGTTTTATCATCCATTTCGATGAAATCCTTTGAAAGATGAACGGCACCACCATAGAGCACAATTTCATTTCTTTGCTTATGTCTTGCCACTACCGGAGTTGCCACAACCATGGCAATATGATCCCAGTCGCAGGAAGCCAGATGATATTGCATCAGATCATAAAAGATAAAATTTCCGGGCCTGATCTCGTCAATTCCGGGAAATTCATTCATGAGACTACAACTGGGTGTATCTCCCCATGATACAATAATTCCGGGATAGTCTTTCCTGAAATACTCAGCTAAACCTGTAAGTAATTCTGAGCCTTTAATGAAAATTCTCTGAACATCGTTAAGCGATGTAATATGATAAGTATGTCCGGCATGGGCAACAAATCCCTTGAATCTCAAATGGGGATTTTGTGTGGCTTTTTGCAGCGTTTTTTCTATCAGGGTCTTATCATTGGGATCAAAACCGGTTCGATGACTTCCAACATCAATTTTCAAATAGAAATCAATATGATTTACCAGCTTCTCTTCCAGTTTACCAGGTATGTCTGCATCGGAAATTAAGATACTTAATTGCAGACGAGATGCCAGTTCATTTATCCTGTTTGTTTCCCTCACATTTACAGGGAATGCTATCATTATATCCTGCCAGTTATCCTGTGCAAAATATTCGGCCATGGAAACTGAGGAAACAGCGATTTTTTCAGTTCCTGCCTCGCGAAACCACCTGCCTATGGCGTGCGATTGATGAGTTTTAAAATGTGGCCGGAAGCTAATATGGGCTTCACGCGCCTTTTTTATCATTTGCCTGATGTTGCGGCGGCATTTATCTTCATCAATCACCGCCACAGGCGAGACAATATCATCCATTAGGGTTATTGGTTAATGGGTTAATGGGTTATTGGGTTATTGAGTTATTGAGTTATTGAGTTATTGGGTTATTGGGTTATTGGGTTATTGGGTTATTGAGAAAGTGAGAAAATAAGAAAGTGAGTAATTAAGGATTTAGCATCGCTGAACTCGGATAGGAATCGATTCAGATTTAAGATTTAGCTTCGCTAAGCTCGCCTTCGGCTCGGTTCGAATTTCGAATTTCGAATTTCGAATTTATATTCGCTAAGCTTGGCTTCGCCTCGGTTCGAACTTCCGTCTTCTTACCTACCCTATTACCCCATTCTTTCTTCTACCATTTTGATAATTTCCTGTTCCTTCTTGATGGCTGCTTCCTGGATTTCGCGGCCTTTTTCAATAATATCCTTTACGAATGCTTTGTCTTCAAGGTCGGCTGTATTGATGCGTACATTCATAAAAGCACCCATAACGGCGGTACGTGCGCAAAGTGCGCCCACACCGGCATCGGTAACAGAAGCAGGATTTCCTCTTTCTACCATCTCCAGAATAACATCCATACTTTCATAAGCTTTCTGCATTACCCTGAATGGTATTTCAATGGCATATTTTGTAGCATCCTGGATAGCCTGATGACGGGCTTTCTTCTCTTCATCGTTAGATTTGGGTAGCCCGAAAGCTTCCATGATCCGGTTGAAGGAACGGGTATCCTCATCAACCAGCCAGGTAAGTTCATCCTTGATGGCCTGACCCTTCTCTGCCCACTTGCTGAAAAATTCCCATTTATCATCCCATCCGCGTTTGTGTGATGCAAGATTAGCCACCATGGTTGCCAGAGAAATTCCCAAAGCACCCACATAAGCAGAAACAGACCCACCGCCGGGAGCCGGTGATTCGCTGGCTGTCTCATCAGCAAACTCCTGTAAATTCATATCGATGAGTTTTTTACCTGCATCCTCTTCGATCATATATTCAATGATCTTCTCTTTGGGATTAAAGGGTTTCAGCTCATCCAGCCCCATAGACTTTACAGCTATCTTGATCAGCTCTGCTTCCGATACTCCTACACTACGTTGTTGTTTGCGCAAAAAATACTTTCCTGCATCAATCATGGCCTGCAGGGGCACAAGCCCAACCAGTTCCGACCCTGTTACCCTTATGCCACGTTCATTCGCTTTTTTAACAACCTCATCAAAAGCCACATGAACCGGTGTAATAGAAATATTGGTAAGGTTCATGGATATTTGTGCAATACCGTATTCTTCAATAAACCAGCCTATTCCCTTAACAGCTTTCAAAGATCCGGGAATAAAAACTTTATCGCCTTTCTCATCCTTTACAATTTTTCCTGTAATGGGATTTCCTTCACGCTTTACACGTCCTTTTTCGCGTACATCAAATGCGATGGCATTGGCACGACGGGTTGAAGTAGTATTGAGATTTATGTTGTAAGCCACAAGGAAATCGCGCGCCCCCACTGCTGTGGCACCACTTTTGGCATTGAATTCGGCAGGCCCGAAATCAGGTTTCCATTCGGGGTTTTTCATTTTGTCGGGCAAGCCCTCGTATTCGCCACTGCGGCAGTTTGCCAGGTTGCGGCGTTTGGGTTCGAAGGCAGCATTCTCGTAGCAATATACCGGTATATTGAGTTCATTGCCAATGCGCTCAGCCAGCTTGCGGGCATATTCTACAACCTCTTCCATGGTAATATTTGCCACAGGTACCAGGGGACAAACATCAGTTGCTCCCATGCGGGGGTGCTCGCCCTTGTGTTTACTCATATCTATCAACTGCGATGCTTTCCTGACAGCTTTGAAAGCAGCTTCAATAACTTCATCCGGTGTACCTACCAAAGTAACTACAGTACGGTTGGTAGCTTTGCCCGGATCTACATCCAGCAGCTTAACACCATCAACCGATTCTATTTCATCAGTGATCTGCCTGATGATTGACATATCATTTCCTTCACTAAAGTTGGGTACACATTCAATAAGCTTTTTCATAATCGTATATTTTTTGTGTTTTGATGTTTATCTGAGTGATATTCCTATTCTTAACCTTTACCTTGCGAAATTATAAAAAAAAAGCCACTGGTTTTTCCAATGGCTCCTGTTTTCCTGTAAGAATTGCTATACTCTTTTTTCTTTGATTCTTGCTTTCTTACCGCGCAGTTCACGAAGGTAGAAGATTCTTGCTCTGCGAACCACACCGCGGCGATTGAGTTCGATTTTCTCAATAAAAGGAGAATTGATAGGGAAAATTCTTTCCACGCCAATATTTCCTGATATTTTTCTCATGGTGAAAGTTTCGGTTGCACCGCTGCCTCTTCTCTGAAGCACTACTCCCTGGAAAGGCTGAATTCTTTCTTTGTTACCTTCCTTGATTTTATAGTGAACAGTTACGGTATCTCCGGCTTTAAATGCAGGGAATTCTTTTTTCTCAGTAATTACATCCTGCACAAAATTCATTATTTCCATCTGGTTCATGACTCTCTGTATTTTAATCGTTTAAGCTGAGCGCAGCGCCCGGGAATTATTTCAAAATGATAGCTTTACAAATATTTTTCGTAAAAGGGAGTGCAAAGTTAGAGAAATTATTGAAATAAAAAAACAAAGTGTTGTATTTTCATGTGAAAATATCTGACTCTTGAAACCTTATCAATATTGCTCTGTCAAAAGGGTCATTGATCACCTTCCAGTAAATCGGGTCGTCTTTTCCCTGTTCTTTCCATTGCCTGTTCATGGCGCCATTCAGCAATTTTCCTGTCATGACCCGAGAGCAGGATATCGGGCACCTTCCATCCTTTATAATCTGCAGGTCGTGTATAAACCGGGGGCGAAAGCAATCCATCCTGGAAAGAATCGGACAATGCTGAAGTTTCATCACCCAGCACACCCGGCAGAATCCTTACAATACTATCGGTTACCACAGCAGCTGCCAGTTCGCCGCCCGAAAGCACATAATCGCCGATGCTGATTTCGCGGGTTATAACATGCTCACGAAGCCGCTCATCAATCCCCTTGTAATGACCACACAGTAAAATGATATTCTTCAGAACAGATAACTTATTGGCAGTGGGCTGATCAAACCTTTGCCCATCGGGTGTCATGAAAATAATTTCATCGTAACTACGATCCTTTTTCAGCGTTTCGATACAGTTAAGAACAGGTTCGATCATCATTACCATACCTGCACCACCACCAAAGGGATAATCATCAACCCTGCGATGTTTATCGGTAGCATAATCTCTGATATTGTGAAGATGGATCTCCACAAGCCCTTTTTCTTTTGCCCGTTTTACTATGGAGTGAGAAAAAGGTCCGTCAAACATTTCAGGAAAAATGGTAAGAATATCTATTCGCATCCGTTTTACTTTTGAGTGCAAAAGTACGGATTTTAAAAATGCTTTTTATCATCAGAGCAAGATGCACAGGACAGGGTTTTTATTCAATTATTATTCATACTTTTATTTTGAAAAAGTTTTAAAAAATGGAACAGGAAAATCACCTCAGGTTCTATGACAAGCTCGTCAGAAAGGCCGGATTAAAGAAGCAGGTATATCAGAATACCCTAGATGTTTTTCAGGAACTCAAACTGGTAGCCGATTTGATTCGTTTTGAGACCGATCGCAAACTCACCGAAGAAGGTCTTGGTAAGATAAGAGTAGAATTTCAGGACAAGGGGGATTTTGAAGCAGAACTAAGATTTGCGGCCGATACTCTTTTGTTTCTGATGCATTCCAATGTTTTTGAATTTCCCCGGGCACATGATGTTATGAAAACACCCTACATCAAAGAAGACCCAAACCGCTCGTTCTCCGGTGTAATTAACATCTACAACTTTCTTACAGACTCTTTCCGGTATAACCGCATCAATGACCTGGGCTACCTGGTGGCAAGGGTTTTCATAAACAAAGAGAAACATTTTCTTGTGGAAGGCAAGCACCAGACCGGGTTTTATTATAACCAGTTTATGGGTGAAGCCATTAATCAGGATGACCTTCGCCGTATCATTGAATCGGCTATGCTTTACAGTATTGATTTTGATTTATTGCTCACCCCCTACGATCTGGTTAAAGAGATCAGCGTATCAGAAATCCACGAGAGCTCAGCAGAAATGAGAACCCGTACAGGTAAACGTCTGGGGTTCAAGTTTCAGGCCGACCATGACAAAGCGCAGGGTTAAAACCGACCCATTTTGGAGAAAAAATCCCAGATTGTAATTCCGGCCGTTACAGAAATATTAAAAGAGTGCTTGGTGCCAAATTGCGGAATTTCAATAGAGCCGTGACAATGATGCAGCACAGTTTCCTGTACACCCTTTACTTCATTGCCAAAAACAAGTGCATATTTTTTATCTTTTTGAGGCTGAAATTCTCTTAACGATTGGCTTTTTGTGGTTTGCTCAA
>SKSE01000068.1 GCA_007118135.1 Bacteroidales bacterium
CATGTTGATGCGAAATACACCACCACGATATGTGGGCCTGCCATTCACCGCTTTGTAAAAACTATTGAAAACAGCCACTGCAAATTGGTCAGCATTTTCATCATTATTTCCCCAATGAGGCGTTTCGTGAATCAACCGGTGACGAAGTTCCTCGTTGCCTTCGAAATTATTTGCCAGCACCTCCCTGAGTTTTTCCATACTCAGCAGCTTTTCGTCGAACACCCATTTTCTAATGGCTGAAAGGTTATCAGTCATTGAACCCAGGCCCACACCCTGAATGTAGCTGGTATTGTATCGGGCACCACCGGCATTGTAATCGCAGGCATTGATAATGCAGTCGTCCACAATCAAGGACAGGAAAGGTACGGGCAAATTTTCCGCGTAAAGCTCTTCAATAATGTTGTTGCCCTTTATTTTAATGTCAATGAAATGCTGAAGCTGTTTTTCAAAGTTTTTGTACAAAGTTTCCGGGTCATTTGGATCATTTTCTATTTCAAGTCCGGTAAGTTCGCCGTTCTCGGGATTAATTCCCTGGTGAATCGTTATTTCAAGTACCTTATTCAGATTGAAATAACCCGAAAGGGTATAAGCTTCGGTGCCAAAAGCACCGGTTTCCACGCAGCCTGAAGCGCCTCCGTTGCGTGCATCAGTAATAGATTTTCCCTGGCTGAGCAGTTGCTGAATGATGGCATCGGTATTAAAAAATGAAGGTTGCCCAAAACCGGTTTTGGTAATTTGTAAAGCCCTTTTTACAAACCGGTCAGGGTTTTTCTTGCTGATCTGCACCATTGAGCTGGGTTGCAGCAGGCGCATTTCTTCTATTACATCCAAAATAAGAAACGACAATTCATTTACCGCATTGGAGCCATCTTCTTTGAGCCCTCCCAGGTTAATAAGGCTGAAGTCGGTGTATGTGTTGCTTTCTTTGGCTGTAACACCCATCTTGGGGGGTGACGGGTGGTTGTTGAATTTGATCCAGAAAGCCTGCAACAGTTCACGGGCTCTTTCTTTGGTAAGTGTGCCTTTTTCAATACCTTCCCTGTAAAAGGGATATAAATTCTGGTCAAGACGGCCGGGGCAAAATGAATCCCAGGGGTTGAGCTCAGTGATGACACCCAGGTGAATAAACCAGTAATACTGCAAGGCTTCGTGGAAGTTTCGTGGAGCATGTTCCGGCACTCTTCTGCAAATTGTGATCATTTCTGCCAGTTCATCCTGACGCTGTGAGTCTGATTCAGATTTAATTTGATTTTCCAGGGCTTCAGCATGCCTGCGGGCAAAGACAACCATGGCTTCTGCACTTATGCGCATGGCTTCCAGTTGGGCCAGTTTTGATCTTCTTTCGGGGCTTTCAGCCAGCTTCAGCAGTTCCTTTTTTACTGTTTCAATATGGCTGATGTAGTCACGCATGCCTGTTTCAAAGACTTTCTTTCCGGCTACGGTATGTCCGGGTGCGCGCTGTTCCTGAAACTCGGTGAATAATCCTGCATTGTAAGCCTGCTTCCAGTCTTCATCCATGGCGTTAAAAAGCCTGTCGCGCTGGGTTTTACCCATCCAGAATGGAATGATGGTATTGCGATAAGCATCGCGGGTTTCCCGGTCAACGTAAAAGGAAACCTTGGGTCGTGAATGAATGATCTCCAGGTCTTCCAGAGAATGCAGACATATTTCCGGATAGGTAGGTGTAGCTTTGGGTTGGGGTCCGCGTTCGCCCACTATCAGTTCATCGTTGCCAATATAAATGCTTTTATTTTTGAGAATATATTCAAAGGATTTTGCACGCTGAACAGGAATGGCATCTGATGCATCCAGTCGATCACGATAAAATTCTGTAATAAGTAAAGCCCTTTCAGCCGATAGCGAAGGCTGCGTTTCCAGGCTATTTTCTCTGAGTGTTTTTATTCTTGGGTTCATGGTCTTTTTGGGTAAAATGTTTTCTGAAAATTAACCTCCAACTGTAACCATATCGGCAGCCGAGCTAAAGCTTTGAAGAATTTTTTCAGCCTTGTCCAATGGGTACTCAGGCATTTCCTCCAGATTGTAAGGGAGGTTGAGCCTGCGGTATTTCATCCTGGCAATGGTATGGTAGGGAAGTAGGTCAATCCGTTTTAATCCGGGAAGCTTTTCAATGATTCTTTTCAACCCCTCCAGATTTTCGGGGGTATCCGTAATACCTTCCACCAAAGGAATTCTGATGTGCAGTTCACTTTTCAGAAACCTTAATTTCATAAGGTTTTCAATTATGATGCGGTTATCATTACCTGTGTATTTTTTGTGCAGATCATTATCCGCCAGCTTCAGATCGTATAAAAAGAGATCTGTTACTGGCGCTACTTTTTCAACATCCTGCCAGGTCGCAAATCCTGATGTATCCACACAGGTATGAATTCCATATTCTTTGGATTTCAAGAGTATCTGAAAGGCAAATTCTGCCTGCGACAGCGGCTCTCCGCCTGACAGAGTAATACCCCCGGATGATTGCTCAAAAAAGGGAATATCTTTCACCACTTCTTCAACAATCTCGTCGGCTGTATAGTATTTCCCAATGATTTCAGGTTTGGTAATGGTAAACAAACCGGTTTTCTCATCTCTATTCCACCTCTCAGGATTGAAGTTGAAGCTTTCGGGATTATGGCACCATGAGCAACGCAGTGGGCAACCTTTTAAAAAGACGGTTTTGCGGATGCCCGGTCCGTCATTGACAGAAAAACTGCGGATATCGTATACCAAACCCCTGATCGGTGTGTCCATGGTAAGAAAAGTTTTGAAAAAGCCCGTTTCCGGGAAAAGAAAAAGTAATGGCCGGCTGTTATTGCTGCCGGTCGCAAATAAAGAGAAGGAAAGCCGGTATCAGCAAATCCAGCAGGAGTACAAACCTTTTCCGTTGTTTCCGTAAAGGGTGGATATGAAAAAGTAGTGTGTCATTGTGCTTTTATTCGCTACAAATATAAATGATTTTTGGAGTGAAAAAAGAAGGTATGTTCAAAAACCTTTTTGATTGTTGAATAATCTTAAATCAAAATCAATTTTGATTTAAATTTAAGTTGCAAGGGTGTAAGTAAGAGTCATTAAAAATTTTATATATTTGATTTTTTTTAGAAAACCATTAACATTTATTACGATAAGTTAATATGGCTCCAGACTACGAGTATTTAGATATGACACCAGTTCCGGGAATTGCATCATAACAAGGGTTTTATATATCATAATATTTCTAATATTTACTTAAAATTAAAATATGGAAAACAAGAACTTAAGAAAATCAGCAATCGTTGCGCTAATAGCAGTTTTTTCGCTGGCAATGACTTTTATTATTTTGGGGGCAATATCGGTAGAACTGATTGCTTCAATGGAAATTACATCAGGCCAATTTGGAACTCTTGTATTTGGATTCTTTCTTTCAAGTTGCATTGTGCAGCTTTTTGTAGGTCCTCTGGTTGATAAGGTAGGATTCAAGCCGGTTGCAATTCTTGGGTTTATCGCTACAGGTGTCAGCCTGTTTCTTTTATCTTTTGCAAACACTCTTTCTTTTGCTTTGTTTTCTTGTATTTTAATGGGTGTCGGTGCCATGTCCCTTAATACAGTAGGTAACACACTTATTCCTGTAGTTCTGTTTGAGGGAAAGGACCCTGCCCGCGCCAGTAATTTTGGCAACGGATTTTTCGGTCTGGGCTATATATTAACACCTTTACTGGTAGTTTTTATGCTCAATACACTAAACCTGAGTTATAACTCAGCACTTGTTGTATTAAGCATCCTTATGATTGTTTTTTTAATTTTCACATTGACCGCCAGCTTTCCGACGGTTTCAATCGGTTTTAAGTTTTCTACTGCTTTTAAGGTGCTTACGAAACCTGCAGTTATGGTGGCCGCACTCGCTCTATTCTGTTACCTGTCTCTGGAAATATCGATGGGAACATGGATAAGATCACTTATGGATGAACTTTATGCAGCAAGTCCCACCGCCGGTGCAACGGCAAGCACCGGAGTTGTTCTAAGCTTATTCGGTGTTGCCATAATGATTGGCAGGTTTATTTCTGCCTCTGTTAAGAACCTTACTGCCATGGGTGCTAAACTCATAATAATCATGTCTGTTGTATCGCTTGTGGCTATAGGTATTATGGTTTTTGCCGGCAGCCCGGCTATGGGGATTATTGCTGTTGTTCTTGCCGGTTTGGCATTTGCACCAATTTTTCCGACAATTGTTGGCGTAACATTTGCTAAATTTGAGCCCGGCCAGTACGGTAGCATTTTCGGCATTATCTTTTCAGTTGGGTTACTTGGCGGGACCTTCATACCCAATATTATCGGGAATCTCAGTGAAGGTGCAACTATTCAGCAGAGTTTGATTATAGCTGGTGTTATGGCTGCAATTCTTTTGTTCCTTTCACTGATAATTGGTCGTGTCGGAAAATCAAAAGATGCCACGTAAACATTCGACTAACCACAAAAAGTAATTGTCAACCTTTATATATAAAAAATATGGGTTGTTTTTTAAAGCCAAGATTTATTATATAAGGCATTTTGGAGATAAAACGCCGTTGTGCTCAGATTTTGCACAAAAAATTTGAAGAGCATTCACGAAAAATCTGGAAATGCTTCAAATACTGGCTCCTCCTCTAAGACTTGAACCTAATTACCCTGTAATCTTATAAGCCAGATATTTGCTTCGACAGTCTATTAGTTTAAATCCCTTTTTCGAGTGAACCTCCTTGTTTTTAAGAAATAACGATTCAATCAAAACCGTTCCTCAACCTTTTTCCAGTCTACAATTTTCCAGAACTCTTTCACATAGTCGGGTCTGCGGTTTTGATAGTCGAGGTAATAGGCATGTTCCCAAACATCGCAGGTGAGAAGGGGTTTATGCCCTTCACGCATGGGGTTGCCGGCATTGGGGGTTTTTATAATTTCAAGACCTCCGCCAACAGTTCTTACCAGCCATGCCCAACCTGAACCGAATTGTGTGGCAGCGGCAGCAGCAAAGTCCTCCTTGAATTTTTCGAATGAGCCAAACTTATTGTTAATGGCTGCCAGAAGTGAACCGCCGGGCTCACCCTTGCCATTGGGGGTTAAACAGTTCCAGTAAAATGTATGATTCCACACCTGGGCACCGTTGTTAAAGATTCCTCCTTCAGCCTTTTTGATGATCTCTTCAAGACTTGCATTTTCAAACTCTGTACCTTGCACCAGTTCATTGAGCTTGTTTACATAAGTTTGGTGATGTTTGCCGTAATGAAAACTGATGGTTTTCTCGCTGATAACTGGCTCCAGCGCATTCATATCATACGGTAGAGCGGGCATTGTGTGTGTCATAAGTGCTTTTTTTGAAGTGAAACATATTTAGCAAATTTAAATAAAACGAGCCCCCATGTCAAGTTTATCGAGCTAATATTCCTTAAAAAACTGTGGTTTTATTCCAACCTTTTCAGTAATTTGTGCGTCTAATTGTTAAGACATTCAATTTTTTTCAAATGCAAAGATTCATAACTTTCGGGCTGACATTTGCCTTACTCGCCGGGGTGTTATCGTCCTGCAGTAAGGATGAACTGACACTACCCTCAAAGGTGTCTTTTTATTTTGGGATGACCCCTCACAGCGATAGTGAAAATGACGATGTTTTGAAAAGCGGACATGGTTCAGCAGTTCAACCCGGACCTTTTAGCTTCACCATTGATAAAGGCACTATGGTGCTTACAGCCATTGAGTTTGACGGGCGAAGAGAGCAGGGACAGGATGTTTATTTTATGTCCGGTTTTTCGGCTCCACTGGTCTTGAAACTTGATGAACCAGCCACCCAGGAAAATGTGGATTTTGATATTCCCCAGGGTGTTTACCGGCGAATAGATGTGTCACTTCACCTGGGGAATGATGGCGTGCCATTGCATCTGGAGGGGGTTTTCAACAGACCCGGGATGGGTCCTGTCAACATTCGTTTTGAGTATGAGTTTGATGATATTATTACCATCCGGTCAACGGGTCAGGGAGCAAATCAGACCATTACACTCAGAAAAGATCAACCATCAACGGCAATGGTGATGCTGAATACTGGCTCACTTTTCGGGCTGGTAAATCCAGTATTATTCATGAATGCCGATATCATTGTGGAAAACGGACAGAATATTTTACGGATAAGCAACCATCACAACCGTAATATTTTCAATCAGATAGCAGCGCGAATGAATAATGCTTTTACTGTTGTTTTTGAGTAATACTTTTTAATGGCTACTGAGTTATATAGTGAGGAAAGAATTATTGAGGGTTGCCGGCAAGGAAAAAGAGAATACCAGGAGATATTATACCGGCGGTATGCCCGCAAAATGTACGGCATATGTCTGAGCTACGCGGGCAGCAGACCCCCGGCGCAGGATATGCTTCAGGAAGCCTTTGTAAAAGTTTTCAGGAATATAGACCATTTTAAAGGACAGGGCTCTTTTGAAGGCTGGATAAGAAAAATTGTGGTAAACACTAGCATTGACATGCTCAGGCAAACAGGCAAGGAGCAGTTCATTGATGAAGAAATTTCAGATTTACAGGTTTCAACCGGAAATGATGCATTGCCTGAACTTCATCTGAAAGATCTGATGGAGTTCATAGCCAGGTTACCAGAAGGTGCTCGAATGGTTTTTAACCTTTTTGCCGTGGAAGGATATACACATAAGGAAATTGCGCAGGAACTCAATATTGCTGAAGGAACATCAAAATCCCAGTTCAACAGGGCCAGACACTTGCTCAAAGAGTGGCTGGGAGAAAGAATGAAATAAAAATTGTCATGAACCTCAACGAGTGGTATAAAAAAATTATCGACGCCGGCACCGAATCGCCTCCCGAATCGGTTTGGGATGGTATTCAGGATGAACTGGACGTGGATGCTGTTTGGACACGGATAGATACCTCCCTCAGTAGCCAGGTAAGGAAAAAGCGTATTGCAGCATTTGCAATTGCTGCAACGCTTTTTCTTACCGTGTCCACACTGGGTTTATGGTATTTTTTATCACCCGTCGGTTTACATGATACCCAACAGACTGCCCTGCAAGTAACTGGTAAAGAAGAAAGTACTGTTGGTTTCGATTCTGCCATAAAGTCCGAAGAAGAGGGTTTCACCTCCGTTGCAGAAAGTCGGATTTCACCCCCACCAGCAGAAGTCGAAATATCTTCAGGCGAAGCGATAGAATTTGCGCATATCAGCCCGCAGATGGATTTTCAACCTTTGGAAGA
>SKSE01000136.1 GCA_007118135.1 Bacteroidales bacterium
ACAGGTTTATTGTTATTAAAACAAATAAATGCAAAATGTTATTCGGTGATAGGTAATCGGTAACAGGTAATGGGTAGCGGGTTGAAAGGTTGAAGGGTTGAAGAGTTGAAAGGCTGACAGCCGAAGATCTAACGTAAAACATTGAACATAAAACATACACGTATGCAGATATACAAAACAAAGCAACAAGGTTTGTATTCGTCCGAAAATGAACATGATAGCTGCGGTATTGGCTTTGTAGCCAGTATTAGGGGTGAAGCTTCGCACCAGATTGTCAGGTCAGGTCTTGAAGTTTTGATAAATATGACCCACAGAGGGGCAGAGAGTGCTGACAACAAAACCGGAGATGGTGCAGGAATCATGGTTCAGATACCCCACCGGCTTTTTAATAAGGAAATACCTGGATTACCTGCAGCGGGGAACTACGGTGCAGGGATATACTTCCTTCCTGCAGAGGAGAATGAGAAGAATCAGTGCGAGAAAATATTTCTTGATACCATACAGGAAGAGAATCTGGAGGTAATTGCTACCCGGGATGTTCCGGTGAACAACAAGGAACTGGGAGAAATAGCTCTTTCCACCGAACCCATAATGCGGCAGCTATTTATTACCGGCAATCATGAGCAGGATGACATGGAACGCAAACTATACGTCATCCGTAAGAAAACGGAAAAAAAGATCCGGGAATCAGCCATTGAAGCAAAGGAGCTTTTTTATGTGGCCAGCCTGTCAACACGTACCATGATTTTTAAAGGAATGCTAACACCCGGTCAGTTGGCAGAGTACTATACCGACTTTCAAAATCCACTGTTTGAAAGTGCTATCTGTGTGGTCCACTCGCGCTTTAGCACCAATACCTTCCCTACGTGGGACCTTGCCCAGCCTTTCCGCTACCTGGCTCACAACGGTGAAATTAATACCATAAAGGGCAACAGGCTGTGGATGCAGGCACGGGAGTCGTTGCTGAAAACCGATCTTTTTGGTAGCGACCTGCAAAAGGTTTTTCCTGTTATCGAACCTGGTAAAAGCGATTCCGCGTCTTTGGATAATGCACTGGAATTTCTGGTACTGACCGGGCGCTCACTGCCCCATGCTCTGGCTATGCTTGTGCCCGAATCTTTTAACGATAAAAACCCCATACCACAAAGTCTTAAAGACTTCTATGAGTATTTCTCCACTATTATGGAACCGTGGGACGGCCCTGCATCCCTGCTGTTTTTTGATGGGCGTTATGTGGGTGGTACCCTTGACCGTAACGGTCTGCGTCCATCCAGATATCTCATAACCAAAAATGGACTTATCGTTATGGGCAGCGAAACCGGGGTGCAAAGTTTTGAACCACATGAAGTGAAGGAAAAAGGACGGCTCAGACCAGGTAAACTTCTTTTGGTAGATACCAAACTTGGAGTAATTATTAGTGATGAAGAAATAAAAAGTCAGCTGGCCAAAACCAATCCCTACGGAAACTGGCTCAGAGAGCATCGTCTTGAGCTTGAAAATATTGAAGTAAAGGAACGTATGCCATCTTCCATGGGTGATGAATATTCTACCTGGGCTAAAACTTTTGGCTATACCAAAGAAGACCTGGAGCACATTATCAAACCCATGGCTCAGGAAGGAAAGGAACCCACCGGCTCTATGGGTAATGATACTCCTCTGGCCGTACTTTCAGATAAACCTCAGCGCCTTTATAATTATTTTAAGCAGCAGTTTGCTCAGGTTACCAATCCACCTATAGATCCCATACGGGAAGGTTTAGTGATGACCCTGACCAACTATATAGGGTCAGTAAATAAAAACCTGCTGGAAGAATCTCCTTCACTCTGTAAACTGATTAAGTTTAAAAGCCCTATTGTAACCAATACCGACCTGGGAAAGATAAGAAACCTCCTGGATGCTGAATTTACCCATGTGGAGTTGCCCATGGTTTTTGATGCCGCAGGTAACGATCAGGCGCTTGAAGAAGCACTCAACAATCTTTGCAGAGATGCGGAGAAGGCGGTAGATGAAAAAGTTAACTTTATTATTTTATCAGATCGCAATATAGATGCTAACCATGCTCCCATCCCTTCTCTTTTGGCTGTAGCCACGGTTCATCATCATCTTATCAAGGTACAGAAACGTATGCAGGTAGGACTGGTAGTTGAAACAGCCGAGCCCCGCGAAGTTATGCATTTTGCATTGTTGCTTGGTTACGGCGCAAGTATTATAAACCCTTATCTGGCTTTTGCTGCTATTGACGAAATGGTGAAAAAGGGTGAAATACAAATGGAATACAGGAAAGCCAGAGAAAATTACATTAAGGCATTAGATAGCGGTATCCTTAAGGTAATGTCAAAAATGGGTATTTCAACATTGAGGTCATACCACGGCGCACAGATTTTTGAATGTGTTGGCCTTGAACAACAGATAGTTGAAAAATATTTTAACGGTACGGCTTCACGTGTAGGTGGTATAGGACTTAAGGAGATAGCTCTTGAAGCTGCAATGCCACATCGTAAAGCATTTAGTTTTAAAGAAAATGGTTCCTGGCTTCCTGCTACAGAAGGTTTTTATGCTTACAGGGTAAATGGAGAACACCATGCATGGAATCCCGAATCTATCGGGCTACTGCAGTGGGCTACCAAAACCAATAATTATAATAAGTATAAGGAATATGCTGAGTTGGTAAATCAACAAAACAGAAAACCTGCCTTTTTAAGAGGTTTCTTGAATTATAAAAAAAATGAAGCTATACCTTTGGATGAGGTTGAACCTTTAGAAGCCATCACCAGGCGGTTTGTAACCGGAGCCATGTCTTATGGTTCTATCAGTAAAGAGGCTCATGAAGCACTGGCTATTGCCATGAACTACCTTGGTGGGCGCAGTAACACTGGTGAAGGGGGAGAAGACCCCGAACGCTACAGGCCATTACCCAATGGTGAAAACAAGCGAAGTGCCATTAAACAGGTGGCTTCGGGAAGGTTTGGTGTAACTATCGACTATCTGGTAAATGCCGATGAGTTACAGATAAAGATTGCCCAGGGTGCCAAGCCGGGCGAAGGAGGCCAGCTCCCCGGATTTAAGGTAAATGAAGTGATTGCCCGACTAAGAAATTCAACTCCGGGTATAACACTTATATCTCCACCTCCCCATCATGATATTTATTCCATTGAAGATCTTGCACAGCTAATCTTTGATCTTAAAAATGCCAATCCAAAGGCAAAAATCAGTGTAAAGCTGGTAGCAGAATATGGTGTAGGAACTATCGCTGCCGGAGTAGCCAAAGCAAAAGCCGATCTGATTACTATCAGCGGTTTGGAAGGTGGAACAGGCGCCAGTCCGGAAAGTTCCATTAAACATGCCGGGTTGCCACTTGAATTAGGTATTGCAGAAGCCCAACAAACTCTGGTGATGAATAATCTGCGAGGACGGGTGAGGTTGCAAACCGATGGCCAGCTTAAAACAGGACTCGATGTTGTACTTATGGGATTATTGGGTGCTGAAGAATTTGGTTTCTCTACCGCAGCCCTGATAAATCTGGGTTGTATCAT
This sequence comes from Bacteroidales bacterium, assembly GCA_007118135.1. Lineage (GTDB taxonomy): Bacteria > Bacteroidota > Bacteroidia > Bacteroidales > UBA7960 > SKVR01. The sequence continues at coordinate 3,534 of SKSE01000136.1, forward strand.
GATGCGCAAATGCCATCTTAATACTTGTCCAGTAGGAGTGGCCACACAAGATGAAACCCTTAGAAAGCGATTTTTAGGTAAAGCGGAATATGTGGTGAATTTCTTCCAGTTTATTGCACAGGATGTAAGAGAGATAATGGCTGATATGGGAATCCGCAAATTTGACGACCTTGTGGGACGTAGCGATCTTTTGGAAGCCAGAACAGATATCGATCATTGGAAAGCTTCAAAAGTTGACGTTTCAAATCTTATTTTCTTTCCACCTCAATCGCATAATAATGACTTAAGGTTTACCAGTGAACAGAACCACAGGATTGATGATGTGAAGGATTTGGAACTTATAAGGCTGACAGAAAAAACGATTATGAGTGGTGAGAAGGTTTGGATATCGGATACCGTTAAAAATACTGACCGTACTTTAGGTGCCATGCTTTCAGGACATATTGCAGGTAGTATAGGTGAGAAAAAGCTTCCCGATGATACCATAAATGTTCGTTTAAGTGGTTCGGCAGGCCAGAGTTTCGGGGCATTCCTCACCAAAGGAATTACCTTACGATTGGAAGGAGATGCCAACGACTATCTGGGTAAAGGCCTTTCGGGAGGTAAAATCATAGTTACTCCCCCGGATGGCAGTACATTTTTACCCGAAGAAAATATTATCATCGGTAATACTGTACTATATGGTGCAACATCAGGTGAGTTGTATGTAAGAGGAATTGCCGGAGAGCGTTTTGCAGTGCGCAACAGTGGAGCCTTTGCCGTATCTGAAGGAGTAGGCGATCATGGCTGTGAATACATGACTGGCGGAAGAGTAGTAGTGCTTGGTACCACAGGCAGAAATTTTGCTGCAGGAATGAGCGGTGGAATAGCTTATGTGCTGAATCTGAAAGGAGATTTCGATTATTATTGTAACAAGGGTTTGGTAGAAACAGGTCCCCTTGAAGATTTACAGGATATTAAAGAAGTTCAGCAACTTATTTCTAACCACCTGCTTTATACTAAAAGCCTGCTTGCCGAAAAAATTCTTGTCAATTGGGATGCTTATGTCGGCAAATTTGTAAAAGTCATCCCCCTGGAATACAAAAAAGTTCTCAAGGAGATGCAGTTGGCAGGTATCCGCAAAAAGCTTGAGCTTTCTGAAGATACCCCGCAACATCAGTATTAACATTTAAAAGAATTACATATGGGAGACCCCAGAGGATTCATAAATATACCACGAAAAGAAAGTGGCAATCGTCCGGTTCAGGAAAGGATTAATGATTATGGTGAGGTAGAGCAAACCCTCAATGACCACGATCGTAAACAACAGGCTGCACGTTGTATGGATTGCGGCATTCCGTTTTGCCAGTGGGCATGCCCTGTTATGAACAATATGCCAGAGTGGCAGGATGCAATTTACAAGGACGACTGGAAACTGGCCATAGATTTGTTACATGTTACGAATAATTTCCCTGAATTTACAGGTCGTATATGCCCTGCACCTTGCGAAATTGGCTGTGTACTTGCCATTCACGAAGAGCCCGTTACCATAAGGGAGAATGAGGCTTCAGTAACTGAAAAAGCCTTTGAAAGGGGATACATTGTACCCCAGCCACCACAGGTAAGGACCGGGAAAAAAGTTGCTGTTGTTGGCTCCGGTCCGGCAGGACTGGCTTGCGCTGATTTGCTCAATAAGGCAGGTCATACCGTTACCGTATTTGAAAAAGACGATGCTCCGGGTGGCTTGTTACGTTATGGTATCCCTGATTTTAAGCTTGCCAAACATGTTATTGACAGACGGCTGGATGTGCTTATGCAGGAAGGGTTGATCATTCGAACCGGTGTAGATGTCGGTACAGATATTACTTCGGAGCAACTCTTAAGTGAATTTGATGCTGTATGTATTGCGGTAGGAGCTATGCATCCGCGTGATTTGCCTGTGGAGGGGAGAGAACTTGATGGGATTCATTTTGCTATGGATTTCCTGAAACAGCAAAATAAGACAGTACGTGGCGATCAAATCCCTGAAGAAGAAAGAATAAGTGCAAAAGGCAAGCATGTATTGGTAATTGGCGGTGGAGATACAGGTTCCGACTGTGTAGGTACATCTAACCGGCAAAGGGCTGCTTCCATTACCCAGATAGAAATACTCCCTGAGCCACCCTTGAAACGCCATATTGATAATCCCTGGCCATACTGGGCCAAAGTACTTAAAACATCCAGCTCTCATGAAGAAGGTTGCCAAAGAGTGTGGAACATCATGACTAAAAAATTTATTGGCGAAAACGGTAAGGTTAAAGCTGCTGTAATTGCTGATGTTGAGTGGTTGCCAGGTGGTAATGGGGGCATGGAAATGAAGGAAATTCCCGGAACAGAAAGGACCATTCCTGCTGACCTTGTTCTATTATCAATGGGTTTTGTACATCCTGTTCAGGAAGGTTTACTAAACGATTTGGGTTTGAAATACACACACCGGGGTAATGTTATGGTAAAGCCTAACAATCAAACCTTTGCTGAAAAAATATTTGCCACAGGCGATAGTATACTGGGGGCCAGCCTGGTAGTTAATGCCATTGCTTCAGGAAGAAAAACGGCGAAAACAATGATGGAGTTTCTTGAGGTTGATAAGTCCAATAATGATTTGTAAGTTAACTCTATCTGTTATTTTTCAGGGTTGGATAAAGTAAATAATTTCCAGTTCCACAGGGTTTGAAACCAGAAAGGTGCTTACCCCATCGCCTACATTGTAATCCAGTCGGTTCAGGCTCAAAGTGCCTCGAAGGGTATTATTCTCTTTAACAAAGGGAATGGTTACAATCCTTGTTATACCTTTCATGGTTAGTTTACCACGGGTAATAAACCCTTCATCGGTTTTTGATATGATATCGGAAACATAGCAAATGTTAGGATGTCTTTCCACATCAAAATATTCCTCTTCTCTGAGATGTTTGTCACGTCGGTTATTACCGGTATTTACAGATGCAGCATCTATACATACGGAAAATGTGGAAGCCGTCAGATCCTGCGGATCAAATTTTACAACACCTTGCATTCCTGAAAATGTTCCGCTAACCGTATTTATGCGCATATTGCCGATGCGGAAATTTACCTCATAAGCTTCGCTGTCTATTTGCTGGGCATAGCTATGAAGAGTAATAAAAGCTATTATTATAGATAAATATTTCAATATTACTTACATTTTTTGGTTTTGCTTTCAAATAATAATATTCCAGTTGCTTTAACAGTAAATACCGGATTAAGTTTTAAAACGTATAAAAATTTTGGCAACAACAAAAAGTAAGAGAAGTAATAAAGTAATTTGAAAGGAAGGGAAATAAACCGGAAAAGTTAGGCTGACTCTTTTTATTCACATAAATACAGATAGCGCAGATTTTCTAACGCGGATTAAATAAATTAATCAAAAAAACCGCGTTGCTTAACATCTGCGCTATCTGCGTTAAAAAAATAAAGTGCAAAAAAGCCTTTACCGTTAATTATTTTTTAATAAGCTTATTGTAATCATCTACTCCACCACCATTGATGCAGGTTTCAATGATTTCACGGCCAAGGTCAGATAATCCTTCAACCTTGTATTGCTGTAATTCTTTTTTGAAGAATTCTGAAAGCATGGCAGCGCCTTTGTCGTAACCTTCAAAACCAACTTCGGGTTGCTTGTAAACTTTCAAAAAGCG
>SKSE01000254.1 GCA_007118135.1 Bacteroidales bacterium
CTGTTGATTACCAGGAAAAATATGCCGCAGCAGGACGTTTCCCCGGCGGTTTTTTCAAAAGAGAAGCGCGTCCATCAGAATATGAAATACTTATCTCAAGATTGGTTGACAGGGCCTTGAGGCCCATGTTTCCCGATAATTTCAAGTGTGAAACACAAGTACTGATCTCCCTGATATCAGCCGACAAAAATACCATGCCAGATGCACTGGCCGGATTGGCAGCTTCGGCAGCCATTATGGTTTCAGATATCCCGTTTAATGGACCGATTTCTGAAGTCAGAGTTGCGCGTATTAACGGCGAATTTAAAATCAACCCAACCATTTCCGATCTGGCAGAATCAGATATTGAAATGATTGTAGCCGGCACATTGGATAATATTGTAATGGTGGAAGGTGAGATGAAGGAAGTTTCTGAAAGAGAAATGCTTGAAGCCATAAAATTAGCTCACGATGCCATTAAATTACAGTGTAAGGCACAGATAGAACTGGCAGAGCAGGTTGAAAAAGCCAAAGTAAAACGCGAAATTGAGCCTGAAAAAGCTGATGAAGAACTTCTGGCACTGATGCGTGAAAAACTTTACAAAAAAATCTATGATACAGCACGCTCCATTATCATAAACAAACATGAAAGGCATGATGCTTTTACAGCTATTCGCGATAAGTTCATGGAAGGGTTCAGCGAAGTAGAACTAGAAGAAAAAGCCGGCCTGATTAAAAACTATTATCATGATCTGGAGAAAGAAGCTATCCGGGAAATGGTAGTAAACGAACAAATCCGTCTTGATGGCCGTAAGCCAGATGAAATACGTCCGATTTGGTCAGAGGTAAACTATTTGCCTATGGCGCATGGTTCAGCTGTTTTTACACGTGGTGAAACACAATCATTAACAACAGCTACCCTTGGAACCAAACTGGATGAGCAAATCCTGGATGGTGCTGTTGTAGAAGGAAAAAGCAAGTTTTTGCTACACTACAACTTCCCTCCTTTCTCCACCGGTGAAGCAAAGTTTCTCAGAGGAACCAGCCGTCGTGAGATTGGCCATGGAAACCTTGCGTTACGTGCTTTGAAACCGGTACTTCCCAATGGAAATGATAACCCATATACCATCAGGGTTGTATCTGATATTCTTGAATCGAACGGATCATCATCTATGGCCACCGTTTGTGCAGGTACTCTCGCACTTATGGATGCAGGTATCAAAATTACCAGACCCGTATCGGGTATTGCCATGGGATTGATAGCTAATCCTGACAACGGCAAATACGCTATTCTTTCAGACATTCTGGGAGATGAAGATCACCTGGGAGACATGGACTTTAAAGTTACCGGAACCGAAGAAGGTATTACTGCCTGTCAAATGGACATTAAAATTGAAGGCTTAAGCTACGAGCTTCTTGAAAATGCGCTGGAACAAGCAAGAGCCGGCAGACTTCACATTCTTAACGAAATGAAGAAAACCATCTCGGAACCACGTGAAGACTATAAACCTCACGTTCCGCGTATTATTAAGATGAGCGTTCCCAAAGAGTTCATTGGTGCTATCATTGGACCCGGTGGAAAAGTAATCCAGGAAATGCAGAAAGAAAGTGGATGTACCATCGTTATTGAAGAAATCGGCGATTATGGTGTAATTGATATCGTTTCAGACGATAAAGAATCCATCGACTTTGTAATCAACAAAATCAAAGGTATCACAGCCATTCCCGAAATTGGTGAGGTATATACCGGAACTGTTAAAAGCGTTGTTCCTTTTGGAGTATTCGTTGAAATCATTCCCGGAAAAGAAGGCTTGCTCCACATTTCAGAAATCGAATGGAAACGCCTTGAAACCATCGAAGAAAGCAACATCAAAGTGGGTGATACAATTGAAGTGAAACTTCTTGATGTAGATAAAAAGACCGGAAAACTGAAACTTTCACGTAAAGTATTACTCCCCAGAGATAAGTCAGCTTCTCATGACAAAGATCGTGATGAAAACAGAGGCAACAGGCGCGATGACAGACGTGACGACAGACGCGATGACAGAAGAAATCGCAGGTCATAATTTTGTTGACTAGTGAAAATCTTAAACCGCATGAACAAATATAATAACAGTTCATGCGGTTTTTTATATACATTATTATGAAATTTGAAAAGCAGCCAATAAAAAAATCTTGCTAATTTTGATTTACTTTTGATTTTAAAAACTCATTCTTAAATTAACTTATTGTATGGCACACCTGGTAGCACCGTCACTTCTCGCCGCAGATTTTCTGAACCTGGAGAAAGATATCAGAATGGTAAATGAAAGTCAGGCCGATTGGTTTCATGTGGATGTAATGGACGGACACTTTGTGCCCAATATCAGCTTCGGTTTCTCCATCATATCACAAATCAAATCCATAGCAACCAAGCCACTTGATGTGCATTTAATGATTTCTAACCCAGATCAATATATCGAAGAGTTTAAGAAAAGTGGTGCAGACCATTTGACGGTGCATTACGAAACCTGTCCGCATCTTCACAGAAGTATTTATTCCATTAAAGAAAATGATATGAAGGCCGGTGTTGTAATTAACCCGCACAACCCGGTAAACCTTTTGAGCGATATTGTGGCCGATGTGGATATTGTACTAATAATGTCGGTGAATCCAGGTTTTGGCGGTCAGAGATTTATTCCTTCAACATACCGGAGAATCTTAGAACTTAAAGAACTTTTATTCAAAAAAAACAGCAAAGCACTGATTGAGGTTGATGGTGGAGTGGATACAACCAATGCGCAAAAGCTGATAGAAGCCGGTGCCGATATTCTGGTTGCAGGCAGCTTCGTATTTGGTTCAGAAGATCCTGGAAAAACCATTGAACAACTTAAGAGCTTTTAAATAGCAATATGCATAAAGTCAAATCACTAATAACAGCAATTTTATTTGTTTCTACGTTTGCTGCCTGCGGAATAATCGGCTCAGATAATCCCTGCAGAAAACATATTAAGAAGAAAGATATGATTGATTTGCTTACAGAAGTTTTTCTTCTGGAAGCTCATATTAACCAACAGCAAGGTTTAACCCAAATCAGGGATTCGGTTCCCCATTTATATGGTGGATTATTCCAGAAATATGGAGTTACAGCTGATGAATTTGAAAAAGCCTTTGAATGCTATATGCTTGACAGAGACCTTATGAATAGTGTGCTCGACGAAGTACTTAGCAATATCAGTATTGCCAGAAGTAAAGCTGATGAAAGAAAAGAAACTGAAGATAAACCTGGTGAAAACCAATAGAATTTCTTAATAGCTTTTTCAGGGTTTATAAAATCTACCTGTAAAATTTTCAAGAGTTGCACTATCATTGGTAGAATAACTGAAATTAATCTGACCGTTTCTAAAGCTTCCGCTTCCCTGAATTTCAATGGTATCATCACAGATCAGTTGCCGGGGAATGGTCATATTATTTCCTGTTATCAATGCCCTGGCTCTCTCAGAATCTCCCTGCAGATTAAAATTCTGAATAAGAATTTCAGCTGAATTTTCCGGATTACGTATTATGATGACCTGGTAATTCCAGCCTCCTCCGTGTATGGTTCCTTCTTCCTCACACCTCCATGTACCAAGGAATTTTTCTACAGGATCTCCGAAAAGATCATCCAGGTCTTCATCGGTACATGAAACAAATGAAATCAAAATTGTGAAAAGGAATAATAACAGGAGTTTGGGTTTTCTTTCCATGGCCTTATGTTTTTCAATTCAACTTTCAGGGATTACAGAAATCTTATATTACAATCTATTTCTGAGAATATCAAATACCAAACCAATTTAAACAAGGTTATCTAATATTTTGTCATCTGCATTATTGGGTAGTGTAACTTTCAGAAGAGGTTCCTTTTCCATGGCACGTTTGATGGCAAATACAGCTTCATCATTTCTTGCCCAGCTTCTACGGGCAATACCGTTATTTACATCCCAGTGCAGCATTGAACGAAGCCTGCGGTCAGAATCTTCACTACCATCCAGTAACATTCCGAATCCACCGTTGATTACTTCTCCCCAGCCAACACCGCCTCCATTGTGAATGGAAACCCAGGTAGCGCCGCGGAAACTGTCGCCGATTACATTATGAATGGCCATATCAGATGTAAATTGAGAACCATCGTAGATATTTGAAGTTTCTCTCCAGGGAGAGTCAGTACCGGAAACATCATGGTGGTCGCGACCAAGAATAACCGGAGCAGATATTTTCCCTTCTTTGATGGCCTTGTTGAATGCTGCAGCAATCCGGATTCTGCCTTCTGCATCAGCATAAAGAATACGTGCCTGGGAGCCCACAACAAGTTTATTTTCTTCTGCCTGACGGATCCAAAGTAAGTTATCGGCAAGTTGTTGTCTGATTTCTTCCGGTGCTTCCTGCATCATTTCTTCCAGCACATCACCGGCAATTTTGTCTGTTACTTTCAGATCTTCAGGGTCCGAAGAAGCACACACCCATCTGAACGGTCCGAAACCATAATCAAAACACATGGGGCCCATGATATCCTGAACATAAGAGGGATATTTGTATTTACCGTCTTCACGGAAAACATTTGCTCCTGCCCTGCCGGCTTCCAGCAGGAAAGCATTACCATAATCCCAGAAATACATACCCCTGGCAGTAAGCTCATTTACGGCATTAACATGCCTAATAAGCGACTCCTGCACTTTGGCTTTAAACTGCTCAGGATCATTTGCCATAATATCGTTGGCTTCATCAAAGCTCAATCCCACAGGGTAATAACCACCGGCCCAGGGGTTGTGCAACGAGGTCTGGTCAGAACCCAGTTCTACCATGACATTATGTTTTACAAAAGCCTCCCACAGGTTAACCACATTGCCCTGGTAGGCAATGGAAACTGCTTCTTTATTGGCCTTAGCCTGTTTTACTCTTTCCACAATCTTGTCAAGATCATCATAAACTTCATCAACCCAACCCTGTGAGTGCCTTACATGCGTGGCCTTTGGATTTACTTCGGCAATCACACACACAGCTCCTGCAATAACCGCTGCTTTGGGTTGTGCGCCTGACATTCCACCCAAACCGCTTGTAACAAAAAGTTTTCCGGCCAAACCATGACCACCTGGACTGAATTTGCGGCCGGCATTGAGCACTGTAATGGTAGTGCCGTGTACAATTCCCTGCGGTCCGATGTACATAAATGAACCGGCTGTCATCTGGCCATACTGGGTTACTCCCAAAGCATTAAACCGCTCCCAGTCGTCGGGTTTGGAATAATTGGGAATCATCATTCCATTGGTAACTACAACCCTGGGTGCATCTTTATGCGATGGAAACAGGCCCATGGGGTGACCTGAATACAAAACCAGGGTCTGTTCATCAGTCATCTCAGCCAGGTATTTCATCGTGAGAAGATACTGGGCCCAGTTCTGGAATACTGCACCATTTCCTCCATAGGTAATGAGTTCGTGCGGATGTTGGGCTACGGCATGATCCAGATTGTTGCTTAGCATGAGCATGATGGCTGCCGCTTGTTTTGACCGGTGAGGAAAATCATCAAACCTTCGGGCATAAATCTTATATTCTGGACGAAACCGGTGCATATAAATCCTGCCGTACTCCTTCAATTCTTTGGCAAATTCCGTAGCAAGTACATCATGATGACGGCTGGGAAAATAACGCAAAGCATTCTTCAGGGCAAGCTTTTTTTCTTCCCGGGTAAGAATATCTTTTCTTTTGGGTGTATGATTCAGAGTGGGATCCCATGGTTTGGGACTGGGGAGTTCATCTGGTATTCCCTGCAAAATCTGTTGACGAAATTCTTCCAGACTGATTTGTTTTTCCATTTTGACAGCTTACTGTTTAGGGTTATTGAGTTATTGAGTTATTGAGTTATTGAGTTATTGAGTTATTGAGTTATTGGGTTATTGGGTTATTGAGTTATTGGGTTATTGGTCACTGAGCCTGTCGAAGTGACATTTTAAATAAGGTCGTTTCGACAGGTGTTACAGTGAGTTTATCGAACTGCTCAACGACCATATCCACGACCGGTAAAATTACAAATATTTTCAGGACAATTCCTTCAAACCTTGCAGTATTTACAGCACTTTTAGCGACAGCCTTCAACTTCGTCCACATCGAAAACCACAAAGTCCCACTGGAAGTTTTCCTTCTCTACATCTTCGGGTTTTACACCTTCCATGGTAAACCTTAAACCTGCAAATCCACCTCTGCGACTTTGTCCTTTCAGCAGGCAGAGCTCATACTCTTCGCTCTGAAAAACCAGCAGTCCATCAATGTAAAACCCTACTGCATAGGTCCAGTTTACAGCCGATTCATTATTGTTTGTAACCCTGATATTGAGCACTGCATCGCTATCCCTGTGAATTACCGATGCACGCTGCCAGCGGTACATGATTTCCAGGTTTTCTTCATTATCGAATTCGGTGTAGCCGCGCTGGGCTTCTGCTGTAAGGGATACCACAGAAATAATAATTGCTGCCAGAAAATAATTGATTGTAGTTTTCATAATAATTGAATTTTAAAGTTTTTAATTTACTTCAAGGATGACATCTCTGATTTAGGCCTTATTTATCATGTGTTATTCTGATAAGAGAAGTCATCCCTTTTACAAATGCTTGAGTTTATATCGAAAATGCTCTTCAATTTCATGCTCACCGGCAAAAGGCTGAGACAATAAAATTTCAGTTTCCTGATAATACTCTTTCATATTCCGGCAAACTTTTATTTTGTTAAAATATTGCGTGCCATCTTTAAATAAACCGCTCATATAATACCATACAGCTTTCAGGAATCCCAGTTGCCTGGGTGGTTTTGATATACGCTGCTGAGTAACCTGCAGGAGTTCATTATGAAATGCTGTAATTCGCGTTCTCATTTCATTCTCTGACAGCTCAATTCTTTTCATTTGCGCAGCAAGAAAAGGATTAATCAAGGCACCCCGTCCAATCATCCAATGTTTAATCCCGGTAAATCGCTCATGCAATTCCCTGAACCGGCTAGCATGAAAAATATCTCCATTATATGCCACGGGTATCTTGCTTTCCTTCATTGCCATTTCAAATCCATCCAGATTTACTTCCCCCCTGTAAAGCTGCGTTCCGATACGCGGATGGATGATAAGCTCATGGATGGGATACTGGTTGAAAATGTGCATCAACTCCGGTAATTCTTCGTAAGATTTATATCCCAGTCTGGTTTTTA
>SKSE01000256.1 GCA_007118135.1 Bacteroidales bacterium
AATGCAACAGAAGGGAAAAACCCAAACCGATGACCTTCGGCAAAATTTTCTGAACCATTATAGCCAAAGTTACCCTCAAGGAAATAACGGTCGCGGAAAGAATAAGTTACACGACCTGCAACTCCCTGGTGCACATAAGGAAGTGATGTTTCAAAATTACCGGCACCGGTATTCACAAAACTACTTTGGTTATAAAGTAATAATCCACCAAATGTATGCGCACCAAATCTACGATCGTAAGTTAATGCCGTTTCAAAATAAATTCTGCGGTTTGCTGAACTCGAAGAATTATAGGATAGAAACTCCTCTCCTTCACGCGTGCGGTTTAGAATTAACTCTCCATCTTCATCCCGATCAATTGCAAGAAAGGTTTCAACTGTTCTCGACCGCGTCATAGTACTCGTATTATATTTATCGAAGGAGAAAACTGCTCTGCCTGAAAGGCCTTCTGTTATAGCATCCATATCTTGCCTTAACGATATTATAGATTGAACAGTATTATCCCAAATATCAGAGTATCCAGAGTTCATTAAAAGGTTGTAAGGGTTATCACCGGTACCCCATGACGGACCACTGGCACGACCATCTGAAAACTCAGCGGGGAAAACATTGGGTGATGTATTAAACGTATAAAACCAAATAGTTCCTGAGCCTGCTCCGGGAGTATTTCTTGAAGTCAATACATCGCCTAAGCCAAGAGAGAGCTCTGTGCTTTCAGTTAAACTGATATCGATGTTAGAGCGAAAGTTATACCTTTGAAGGTTAATGTTTGAATTATAGCGTGCCAGCTCATTAACATTATACCCGCCATTTTCATTATAAAATGAACCTGACATAAAGTATCTTACTCTGTCAGTTCCACCACGAACATTCAGGTTATGGCGATGGAAACCTGCACTTCCTGCATACATTTCATCAAGCCAGTTCACATTGGGAAAAAGTTCAGGATCAGAATGATTACGGTAGGCATCAATAACGTCCTGTGAGTAAAACTCCATTCCTCTTGCCTCATTATATAGTTGAGCAAACTGCACTGCATCAACAAAGCGGGGCATTCGGGTTGGGCTTGTCATACCTGTTTCTGTTCTGAAACTTACGGTAGGTCTGTCAACGGTACCTCTTTTTGTGGTGATAAGCACTACACCATTAGCACCCCTTACACCGTAAACTGCGGTTGCTGTGGCATCTTTCAGAATTGAAATAGTTTCAACCTCTTCAATATCAATTCCATTGATATCTCTTTCAATTCCGTCAACAAGAATTAAAGGATCTCGGTTTGCACCAAAGGTACCCACACCCCTGATCCAGAATTGTGCATGGTCGAAACCAGGCTCACCGGTTGTTTGTACCGAAATAACGCCTGCCATCCTTCCTGCAAGGGCATTACTGATAGAACGCGAAGGTACCTGTAACTGCTGAACATCGATTGTAGTTATAGCACCCACAACGCTTTCGCGGCGTTGCCATCCATAACCTACAACCTGAATTTCATCCAGACCAATGGCACCATCTTGCATGGTTACATTAATAAGGGTGCGGTTACGAATTTCAATCTCCTGGGTTTGCATCCCTACAAATGAAAATACAAGCACCTCTGCATCATCAGGTACCGAAATAACGTATTCGCCATTGACATCGGTGGTAACACCTAAAGTAGTTCCTTTTACTACTACGTTAACACCCGGCAGGGTTTGTCCGGAAGCATCCGTTACAACTCCCCTGATCTCTAACGAATTTGCACTCACGGCAGAAACCTGCCATAAGCCAATGAAAGCAATGAAGAATAGCATCTTTAAGCCTGCTTTTCCAAACAAGCAGCCCAAAGCTTTCATGATCAAAGTCAACTGTCGGTTTTTCATAAAGTTTTGATTTAGTGTTTAAAAAGGATTGGTATATCCGTTGGGTATAAACCCGTTACAGATCAATAGAAAAATTGGCATGTGTGCCATTGGCTTACACAGCATTTTATTGTGGTTATTTAAAATCATCTATTGTATTATCAGTTATGTATTGCACTTCAACCAATGGCTTATGATACCCTTTCTGAGCTATATAAGCTTTTACCTCGTCAATTTGCTCCTGGGTAACGGTAAGCCTTCTTACGCCATAATCATCGATATCCATATCAATGGGTGTTAGAAAGCCCCAGGCTTCAAAAAAATCGGTCATATCCAGTTGTGCCACGTTGCAAACCGTTCGCACAAACTCTATCTGGGCATGGCCATCCGTAGGTGGATCGGGATTGATGCGTATTTGCTCATGCACATCTTTATAAAAATCGGTATATCCTCTTGCTTTTGCAAAATAAAGCTGCAGCTGCCAGAATGGCACCAGTTTATCAAAAAGATCATTATGTGCCCCATGAGCCTTACCTGCTGCAATAATCTCATTGAATGCCTTTTCATATTGATTCTCATATCCGGGAACATATTCTGCTTGCAAACGTGAAGGATTACCGAAGCTGGTTTGCACATGTAATGAATAAATATTAACTGTTACTTCAGCCATTCCTATCCACATAAGTCCGGGCCTTGTTTGATGAATATGGCCGGTTTCATGAGCCGGACCCCAGATACTTTCTCCACGCAGTCTTTCATAGTTGGCAATATTTTCGAGAGTTGCCGGCGCATATTCTGTTGCATTTCCGGTAGCATGCATATAAACACCAGGACTGGTATTTGTACGATAATACAAACGTCCGGCAGGGACCCTGTCATATTTATATAATCCCATCAATTCCTGTTGCAACAATACGATGCTGTCGTAAACTTCAACAAGTCTGGTTGCATTTGTAACGTGTTGCCTCAACTCATGTGTGGTAAAAGTCAGGTGCGATTTATTGCCTTTAAGATCAAAAAAACTGTAAGATGCATTACTGATAAGTTCCTCCCAGTCTTCCTCTGAGTGTTTATTTAAATCGAAGTATCCGTTAATTGTGCCGGATGCAATGTTTACTTTAGCCTGATGATCCGTTTCGCTAGAATATATAAGGTATACCAGGCCGTTAGATGGAGATATGATCCTGTTGGGTCCGGGGTTAAGGAAGAAATCCTGCCCGCCATATCCTTCATGATGATTTACAATACGCAGAACCATATCGGTAATAAGCTCATCAACAAAAACTACCAGGTCTTCTCCCCATTTCACATGAATCCCTGTCATATTATCATAAGAACCCATCCGGTTGGTCTTGTTTTCAGCAGCAATAATCGTAGGATCGGGGTAAGTTTTATATAATCCCACACGTTCAGCCTCATAAACATCATCGTAAATAGCCAATGCCATATTTCGAACAAATGAGTTGTCTATGTCTTCAAGTTCTTCCCTTGTAACTCCGTCTTTTAGTTCAGAAAAACTCAGGTCGGAAAAAAAATTATTGTATGCCGCACTTGCATCACTCAGGCGGAAAAACTCAAATTGTGAAGCTGAAATAAAATCGTTCATCCCTTTGGTGGCAACCAGTCTGATAGCATCGGGGTTATCAAAACCTTCATGAAAAAATATTCTTTTGGTGGATGAGTTATTGGCAAATTCAAATACATCTAATTTTTCAAAATCTCCCTGCCCTCTCTCCTTCAGCCATACTTCAGCTTCAAGAATAAAACCGTTGTTTCCTCCATCTTTCCTGGGGTGGTACAGCATATAATCAATGAGATCAACATCATCTGAAAAAAAGAAATCAATAACAACAGGAACATCAGGGAATAGGCTTTGATTCCATCTGCTGTGGTAAAGTGTATTGAAATTACCATCCAATGCATTTGATATATCTTCTCCGGTTTGGTGCTCACTGGCGGTTGCTGAAGAAGTAAAGATTTTAACATCCCGGGGAATATCGGAAGCATTATCCGGCTTATAGGGATCGGGAGTCCATGGATCTTCAGCGGGAGGTTCAGGATCGGGCTCAATATCATCAACATCCGGTGAACAACCTCCGGACATAAGAATTAAACTTAAAACTATTATTAAGAGTGTTTTTAATAATGATAAATTCATAGGGTCTGGTTTTTTTGTCTTCAAGTATTTAAAAAACTAATTCTGAAATTCTATTATTCACCAAATGATTCCAAAATTGCTATCTAAATAAAGCTGAATATTATCTGAGAAATTCAATTGCTCTAACTAATACATCATAAAACAATCTGATTTTCACTATATTAATATTTAAAACACAAAAAGTATCATCATGTTCTATTATTCTAATTGGCAAATATAAAAAGTTTTTTATTATTTTTATATTCTTTTCAATATTATTTCTATTTTTAACATTATGTTTAGCTTTATTATTTATTTATTAGGTATTATATGCTCTGTAAACGTTTCTTATTATTTTTTTTTATTTATTAGTCAGTAGAATTGAATTTATTTTTTCAATTCAACCAAAACCTGGCTTAGATATAAAACTTAAATGATAAATAAGAGAAATGGCAGAAGCAGGAAGTCTTATTACCGATCCCATCAAACAGAAACTTAGCAAGTACACCATGCTAAGGCTTAAGCAGGACAGCCGTATTGTAGAATCGAAACTCAAAGAAAAAGCCGGACTGATGGGAACGCTGCCTTTGGTGGTAAACAATACTTACTCACCATTATATATATAGGAGTAGTTTTAGCTTGTGGAAAGATTCAAAGTAATTATTGGCGGAAAACTATTTTATCCATATCCATTGGAATTTTAATTCCTCCTGCTGACCGGGACTCACAGCCAATTCAATGTCATAATATCCTGCTTCATGAAAATCAATTTTCCCGATTCGATGCGATTGAAAATTATCAATTATCCAGTTTTGATTGGGCTCGCCAATTGTTTTGCCCGTTGGCTGAATACCATGCGTGAGTATTTGATTACCCAATGATATACTCAAACTGCTCTTAATTAACTCGTTCTGATAACTGTATGACACATCGATATTTTTTGTGCCCGGCATGTCCACATAAATCCTCCATTGCAATTTTGTTGGATTTTCTATCAAAGCATGCATCGGAATGGTAGCAAACCTACTTTCGGGTATAATTTCTGTTTCAGACATTCCTGAAACAGCGTTCAAAGGAGTCAATGAAAACCCTCCAGTAACCGATTTTCCAACCAAATTATCTGATATTTGAGGATATTCGGGATACTCCAAAACAACTACGGAAACGAACGGATCGGGTGCAAGCGAAGGGATTTGGATTTCGGTAAAGGCACCCACATGTGAAAACTGCAGAGGAGATTTCTGTTTGTCGGCCAGCAGATAAATTCTTGAAGGAGCTGAGGTTACACCTGTGAGCGGAATTTTTTTCTCAAGTGGCCAGGTATAAACGTGCAGATACAGTTTAAAAATATTGTTTTCTTTTTTAAAAGTTATTCTCCCCCAGTCGTGTAAGTCTTTATCAAGGTCGAATGCTCCTGCACCATAAATCGATTCTCCGTTTACTTCGAGCCATTTTCCCATGTCGAGCATGCGCTGCGATATTTCATAAGGCACTTCGCCATTTGCACGCGGACCGATATTAAGCATAAGGTTACCGTTAAGGCTCACATTATTAATAAGGGATTTTATAAGTGTTGATGTAGATTTCCATTCTGTATCCGACCTGTGAAAGCCCCATGAATGAGCCACAGTTGCAGGCGACTGCCAGGGGAACTCTTCTTTTCTGCTGCCCAGTTGATTATCGCCTAGCGTTTTAAAATCAATATCGGGATCTTCTTCAATGGAAAGACCGAGCCGCGAATTTAAGATACAATCTGGTTGCAAATTTCTAATCAGGCTTTTTAGCTGAAGAAGTTGTTCTTTTGTAACAACCGATTCTGAGTGATTAATCCACA
The DNA here is from genome assembly GCA_007118135.1 of Bacteroidales bacterium. Classification (GTDB taxonomy): domain Bacteria; phylum Bacteroidota; class Bacteroidia; order Bacteroidales; family UBA7960; genus SKVR01. Next base: position 5,810 of record SKSE01000256.1, read on the forward strand.
TATCAAACCACATCATTGAAATCTCCCCGTAATTGGTAAGCAGTTCACGTACCTGTGGTATAACTTTCTCCTGCCAGTATTTGTCAAACTCTTCCGTGCTAAAATCAGAAAGTTCTTTGCTATGGTCCCAGCCAAATTCATGCTCCCAGTCAACCCAGTGCGAATAGTAAAGGCCAAGCTTTAATCCATGTTTTTGGCAAGCATCCGAAAGTTCTTGTATAATATCCCGGTCGGTGAAATTTCCCAGGTGGAAATCTCCTACATCGCTTTTCCACAAACCAAAACCATCATGATGCTTTGCAGTGATAGTTACATATTTCATTCCCGACTTTTTTGCCAGAATGACCCATTGTTCCGGATCAATCTCATCCCAGTTGAACCTTTCGAGTAAAGTTAAATATTCATCTTTATCGATGCGGTTGCGGTACATAATCCATTCTGCATAATTGTTGCCATGGCGGAGTTTTTCTCCCTTCCAGTATCCTTCAGCCCCGCTGTATACTCCCCAGTGTATAAACATTCCAAAACGGGCATCGGTAAACCATTGGGCTCTTTCATTGGTGTGTTTCTGGGCATCGGCCAGTGTGCAAACTAACAGGAATAGAAACGTCAGTTTTAAATACTTCATCATATACATGCGTTCAAAATTTATCATATTTAAAGATATTATCTCAAAAAGTGCATAAAGCCAATCTTTTTTTATTTGCAAGAAGGAAAACTTTAAAGACTTGTGAATGTGAAAAACTACACATTACACAGGAGCAAGTTACAAATATTTTAGAGTTGTAATTTCTTCGTGGCCGTAAAGATAACTTTTATCCTTTGTTAATCATATACTTTTCATATGCAAAACAATTACATGAAATGCTGCTGAAATAATGTGTATTGAATACATCATTAAATGCATTGAAATAACTTATCAACCTTGCTAAGAGATAAGTGATTTTTATATCAGAATTTGCAATACTTCTTAATTTTTTTTTACTATCTTGCGAAACTTTTTCAAGACTTCTGCATGTTTAAAATTTAAGCATCCGGAAGATATAAGCATTTAATGGCAAACACGCGAATTAACTAAATATGGAATACAGGAGTTCCAATGATTTAATTAAAATAAATTGTCATGGATAAACAGGGGAAAAAGAAAAAAACCGAAAACAGCTCAGGAAGGGGAAATCCACAAAACATAAAAAAACTATTACTAAAAAAACAAGTAATCGATATTTTTTATAAAGAGGGACTTAAAACCATTGCAGAATTATGCAATGTTACCAATAACAGCATCCCTTCCATTACCAATATTATGAATGAATTGGCGGCTGAAGGGCTTGTTGAGAACTTCGGCATCGGCGAATCTA
>SKSE01000087.1 GCA_007118135.1 Bacteroidales bacterium
CCTAATTTTTCCAGTTGACGGGCTACTTCGATTTTCTCAATGGTATTCAGCTGGCAGCCTGGAACCTGTTCTCCATCGCGCAGTGTAGTATCAAAAATCATTAATCTGTTACTCATAGTGTGGTTTTTTGGGTTTGGTTTTATCTTTCATTTTTTTTATCGCAGTTTTTAATTTCTCGCAAATGCTTTGTCTCGCAGAGACGCAGAGACGCAGTTTTTAAAAATTACTTTGCGATTTTCTTTTGTTTCTGGCCTGGCTCCCGACCTTCCAGCATCCACAAGGATCTGGAAGCGTCAGGTTATCCTTGATTTTCCGGTCTTAGTTTTCTTACCGCTGCTCCGGCCTGCCATAATTCTGACTCTCTCAATTCCTTGAGTTCCTCTTCCAGTTTTACACGATAATCGGGCTGACTGTTGGAATCGATAGAACGCTGTGATTCATTACCTTTTGCCACTTCCTGGTATAATTCGGTAAAAACAGGCAGAGTAGCATCGCGAAATCTTTTCCACCAGTCAAGAGCACCACGTTGTGCCGTTGTAGAACAATTGGCGTACATCCAGTCCATACCGTTTTCGGCCACAAGGGGCATGAGGCTCTGGGTAAGCTCTTCTACGGTTTCATTGAAAGCTTCGGAAGGTGAATGTCCGTTGGCACGCAACACTTCGTATTGTGCAGCAAACAAACCTTGAATTGCACCCATCAGGGTACCGCGCTCACCGGTAAGATCACTGAATACTTCTTTTTTGAAAGTGGTTTCGAAAAGGTAACCGCTTCCTACTCCTATACCCAATGACACAACCCGTTCCCAGGCTTTACCGGTGGCATCCTGAAAAATGGCATAGCTTGAGTTGAGGCCCCTGCCTTCCAGGAACATTCTTCTCAGACTTGTACCTGAACCTTTGGGGGCAATCAACACCACATCCACATCAGGCGGAGGAATAATTCCGGTTTGTTCTTTATAAGTAATGCCAAAGCCATGAGAAAAATAAAGAACTTTTCCCGGGGTCAGATTTTTTTTAACGGTTGGCCAAAGTGCAATCTGTCCGGCATCGGATAAAAGGTATTGGATAACCGTACCTTTCTCAAGTGCTTCTTCAATAGAGAAAAGCGTTTCACCGGGCACCCAACCGTCGGCAACAGCTTTGTCCCAAGATTTTGAATTTTTCCGCTGACCCACAATCACATTAAACCCGTTATCCTTTAGGTTTAATGCCTGCCCAGGGCCCTGAACTCCATAACCTATTACTGCTATGGTTTCATTTTTCATTACTTCCTGTGCTTTTGACAAGGGAAACTCTTCACGTGTTACTACATTTTCTTCGACTCCGCCGAAATTGATTTTTGCCATGGTTTTCTTTTTAAAAATTATTATTAGATGATTTCAATCGTTCTTTAATTGATCGAAAAGGCACTATGTCATTGTTTTCGAAAATCAATATGTGATTTTCAATTGCTCACTCTACTGACTATGCCTGAACTTTCAATCTGTCCTCTGTAAGGGTTTTGAGCCAGGTGGTTAAAGGTTCCTTTTTCAACCTGTTTACTGCTACCCTGCCTGAACGCGTGAATTGCGTTAGTCCATAGGGTTGTAGTTTTTCATACAAATCCTGAGTTTCTTCCTTATGCCCGGTTTTTTGAATAATAGCGTATTCATCTGTCAGCTCAAGTATGCGGGCACCATTTTTTCTAACCAGTTGTTCCACTTCATTGCCATCGAGCAGTGATTTTGTAGGAACTTTGTAAAGCGCAATCTCCTGGTAAACGATTTCATTGGTTCTGAAATAGTAAGCTTTTAGCACGTCAATACGTTTTTCAATTTGCCCTACCAGCTTTTCTACCTGTTCATGAGTGGTAAAAATAACAATGGTAAACTTGTGAATTCCTTTAATAGCAGATGCTGATGCAGTCATGCTTTCAATATTGATATGCCTGCGGGTAAAAACTGTAGTTACCTGGTTAAGAAGCCCTACCACATTCTCAGAATAAACGGTAAGAGTGAATTCTTCCTTCATAAAATATCTTGTTACATTAATTAATATCGATAGTATAATTACCTTCTATTCAAGACGTATATCTTCCACAGAAGCACCTGAGGGCACCATGGGAAATACATTACCTTCTTTTTCAACCACCACTTCAAGCAGGAACGGGCCATCAGATTCAGCCATGGTTTTGATGGCATCATCCAGATTTTCGCGTTCGGTTACCTTGATGGAAGGGATATGATATCCTTTGGCAATAGTTTGAAAATCAGGATTGATTAGTTCTGTTTGTGCATAGCGAAAATCGAAAAACAATTCCTGCCATTGCCTTACCATACCCAGGAAATTGTTGTTAAGCAGAACAATTTTTACCGGTACCTTTTCCTGGAAAATGGTACCAAGTTCCTGTATAGTCATCTGAAAACCTCCATCACCTACAAAAAGACAAACATGACGGTCAGGTGCGCCCATTTTGGCTCCGATAGCAGCAGGCAAACCAAATCCCATGGTACCCAGGCCACCGGAAGTCACCACACTTCGCGACTGCTTAAATTTAAAATAGCGTGTTGCTACCATTTGATGTTGCCCAACATCGGTTACCATAATTGCATCATCATCAAAAGCTTCTGTAACTCTTCGAACCACTTCTCCCATAGTCAATTCTGGTTTTTCGGGATAAAGTTCTTTGCTAATCAGCCGTTCGTTTTCTATCCTGTAGCAGGCATTGAATTCTTCAAGCCATTGTGTATGCTCGTTCTTATTTACCTTTTCTGTAAGAAGAGGAAGGGTTTCTTTTACGGTTCCCAGTATAGGTACTTCGGCATGAATAATCTTATTGATTTCTGCAGGGTCAATTTCCATATGAATAACCCTTGCATTGGTAGCATACTTTTGAGTGTTTCCTGTTACCCTGTCATCAAATCGCATCCCAATACCAATGATTAGGTCTGCCTGGTTGGTTTTAACATTTGGCCCGTAATTGCCATGCATACCCAACATTCCCACATTCAGGGGGTGGTCAGTTGGCATGGCCGACAAACCTAAGATGGTCCATGCTGCAGGAATACCGGTTTTCTCTAAAAATTCCATCAATTCCTTTTCTGCATTAGCAAGCACAACACCTTGTCCAACCAGGGCAAGTGGTTTTTTTGCAAGGTTAATAAGATGGCTGGCTTCATTGATTTTTGTTAAATCGGGTTGAGGTATAGGTTGATAGCTTCTGATGGATTGCATCTTCTGGTAGCGAAAGTCTAATTTATTGAACTGCGCATCTTTGGTAATATCAATTAAAACCGGGCCAGGTCGTCCGCTGCGGGCAACATAAAAAGCTTTTGCCATAGCCCAGGGAATATCCTCTGCCTTGGTAATCTGATAATTCCATTTTGTTACCGGTTGCGTAATGCCAATGACATCTGTTTCCTGAAATGCATCTGTTCCAAGCAGGTTAGAACCTACCTGACCTGAAATGATTACGACAGGAGTGGAATCAATCATGGCATCTGCTATTCCGGTAACAGCATTGGTTGCAGCAGGGCCTGAGGTTACTATGCAAACACCAACATCACCTGTAACCCTGGCATAGCCTTGTGCAGCATGAACAGCACCCTGTTCATGCCTTACCAGTACATGTTTAAGACGATCGGAATAAGAATAAAGTGCATCGTAAACCGGCATGATTGCTCCACCGGGATAGCCATACATAAGCTCCACACCTTCCTGCACCAGGCATTCCATCAAGGCTTCTGCACCTGTTATATTTACTGCTGTAGATTGTTCTTTTTTTACGGGTTGAAATGTTTGAGCTTCCATAATAATATGAATTTAGTGTGTAATTAGTTCATTGATTTTGGAGAATATCGGGCTCTTTTTATATAAGTTCCCAAATCCGTCTTCCTGAATAGGTATACGCACAGTTGTGCTTTTAAAAGCTTTTTTGCTAAACAGTCCGGGGCTTTTAAAACTTAACTCACGCGAGCCCATGGTAAGATATCTGAAACCACCTGATGCGCTTTGGTGTATCTCAAAGGCTTTGGGGTAAGTATTTGAGTGGGTAATAATATTCAGAAGGATAGCTTTAACTGAAAAACGATTGCAGGCCCGTGTAATAGAAATACCGAACCGGCCAACCTTATCCAGCAAGGGAGAAAATGTTAAACTCATCTGCTCAGTTTGAATCGCGATTGCCCGCCATATGTCCAGGGCTTCAACGTTCAAAGGTTTCTGAGCAGTGGTATTACTTCTCAGTGGTATCATATCTATCCTTCTTTTCCAAACAAAAGCCCCCTCATTTTCCAGGTGAGGGGGCTTCAAATTATTTTATTTTAAAATTTACAAACCATTCTCACCTCTTTGTGGAACCACAAGAATAATAAGAATAATAAAAATGGCTATGTAAGGCTTATGCATTGTATTTTCTGTTTTGCAAGTTGCAAATGTAGGCTAAAATTAATTAAAAAAAACTTTTTTTTGAAAAAAATTAAACTACTGTTTGGTTTTTTTATTTTATGTGATTAACAATCAGCATGTTAATTAAGCTAAAAAAACTATCGGGAACCTGTTTCAGAAGAGAACATACTCCCAATATATTTCCAGAATTCAAAATGAAATTCCGTACCCATTACACCCGGGAAAGCTTCAAAAAAAGAACTTCCGTCATTTTGTCCGGGTATCATAACTAAAGGCTCATTACTGTAAAGCCTGACTACTTCCGGATGAAACTGTATCCCAAAAACATTAGGATATATTTTATGTTCAACGGCTTCAACAATTTTTTTATCCATCGACCAGGCAGTTACTTTCCAGCCTTTACCAATCTTTTTTAATGCCTGATGGTGCGAACTGGCAATGTAGGGTGTTATTTCCGTACCCCCGTTTACCGTTTCCATGATGCTTCCTTCCCCCATAATTATGCGGTGAAAGGAATAAGGAAACACATCGGGATCGATCCGGTAATGGATCTGGTAGTTTCTGTGCTGCTCATCTGTATCCTGGGCCAAAACATCTTCAACCGTATGAATATCGTATAGCTCTGTGGGGATATCCTGGTACATAGTACCGCCGGTGGCAATATTCATGGTTTGCATCCCCAGACAAATGCCCAGAATTCTGAAATCGGAGTTCTGCTCCAGTAAAGGCTCAAAATTCTCATCCTGGTATCCTCCCAGCAAATGGAAAAGAAACGAAAGCTCCATGTAATGGCGGTGCGGATCGGTTATAACGGTAAGAAGACTGGTGGGATAACCATAAATAGCAGGGGGTATATCGGGCCCGCCGAAAAAAATGATCCCTTCAGAATTTTCGAATATCAACCTGAAATTGTCGCTCAGTTCATTACCGGTAAAGAGATTGTTCTCGTTCAACTCATCACTTAGTCCCAGCATGGAAATATTTTCCAGTCTTTTCTCACGAATATGATCATAAGATAAGCTGTAATCGTAGGATGCAGACCGGTGATAAACCCCTACTGCCCTGTAATTATCCGGCAAAGTGAAAATATTGTTTTCCGTAAGAAACTGAAACCTTTCCAGGTTGAAAACCGTGGGGTGCATCAGCACAATGTATTTTGCATCATCCTGGAAGGGCTCACGGATCTGGAATTCTTCAACGGTATTGCAGGCAAACAACGCCAGAAGAACGGGGACGAGAAATAATTTTCTGAACATAACAATCCTGTTGGTTTAATAAGTGATTATGAAGCTTTAAAGGTATAAGAAAAACCCAAATTTCTCTCGTGTACTCATCCGAAAAAATTATATTTGTATCAACAAAAGCACAATCCCAACCAAAACCTACACATCATGGCTGATTTTATTTACCAGGATCCCTACCCGGTGGGGAAAGATACTACCACATACCGGCTGCTTACCAAAGAACATGTTTCAACGGAAATGGTTAACGGACGTAAGATCCTGAAAGTTAAACCCGAAGCACTTGAGCTGCTTTCGCGGGAAGCTTTCAAAGATGTTTCCTTTTACCTGCGTGCATCGCACCTTCAGCAACTTGCCCATATTCTGAAAGACCCGGAGGCCAGCGACAATGAAAAATTTGTGGCACACACCATGATCATGAACCAGGTGATTTCGGCCGAGGGAGAACTGCCCAGTTGCCAGGATACCGGCACGGCAATCATTATGGGGAAAAAGGGCGAAAACGTATTTACTGGGGTGAATGATGCAGAGCATCTGACCAAAGGGGTTTTTGACACATGGCAGGAAAACTACCTGCGCTTCTCAATGATCGTACCCCAGAGTATGACAGAAGAGAAGAACAGCGGTACCAACCTTCCTGCCCAGATTGATATTTATGCTGTTCCGGGCAGCACCTACGAGTTTCTGATACTTACCAAAGGTGGTGGTTCTGCCAATAAGAGTGTTCTGTTTCAGCAGACCAAATCTCTTTTAAGTGAAGAAAATCTTACAAAATTTATCAGGGAAAAGGTAAAAGACCTGGGTGCTGCAGCCTGTCCGCCCTATCACCTGGCAGTGGTAATCGGGGGCACCAGTGCCGAAGCTACCCTTACTGCAGTGAAAAAAGTTTCGGCAGGATATTACGATCATTTGCCCACTGAAGGAAATATTCATGGTCAGGCTTTCCGCGATCTGGAGTGGGAATACCGCATTCTGAAGATTTGCCGGGAGAGCGGAATTGGTGCCCAGTTTGGAGGTAAACACTTTGTGCATGATGTTCGTGTGATACGACTTCCGCGGCATGCCGCATCCTGCCCCGTGGGTATGGGTGTCAGCTGCAGCGCCGACCGCAACATCAAGGCAAAAATTACCGAAGAAGGAATTTTTATTGAAGAACTGGAAAAAAACCCTGCCCGCTTCCTTCCCGAATCGGCACCTGAAATGGCACCGGCAGTCAACATCGACCTTGACCGACCCATGAAAGAAGTGCTGGCCGAACTGAGCAAGTACCCCGTAAAAACCCGACTGAATCTCAGCGGCACACTCATCGTGGCCCGCGATATCGCCCATGCCCGCATCAACCAGATGCTGGAAGAAGGCAAACCCATGCCCGATTACTTTAAAAATCACCCCATCTATTACGCCGGTCCGGCCAAAACCCCCAAAGGAATGGCATCGGGCAGTTTCGGACCGACCACAGCCGGACGTATGGATGTATATGTGGACAAGTTCCAGAGCCACGGTGGTTCACTCATCATGCTGGCCAAAGGCAACCGCAGTAAGCAGGTAACGGATGTATGCGCAAAATACGGTGGTTTTTACCTGGGCTCCATCGGAGGACCCGCAGCCATCCTTGCCAAAGACAGCATCAAATCTGTTGAACTTGTCGACTTCGAAGAGCTGGGCATGGAAGCCGTAAGAAAGATCACAGTAGAAAACTTCCCGGCATTTATCATCGTGGATGATAAGGGGAATGATTTTTATGAGTTGTTGTAGGAAGCAGTACCGCAGTAATATCTTAAATGTTTGATTTGATAACCGCACGCTGAGCTTTTGAGACAGCTTGCAGAACAAATTGACCGTTTCTGTAGTTATTGCAAAGCCCTTATCTCAACAAAACTACCCTTATAATGAAAAAGTACTTTTTTATCCCATCTCTTTTGATGTTATTATCTGCTGTAATGCTTATGGCAGGCATGAGAGCCGACCTAAATGAACCCGGCTGCCGACACATCATTTTCCGCCCCATGCCACCAGAAATACAATCGCATGTAAAATACTACAACGAGCCCCCCTATGGTAAAGCCGGCATTTTCTGGGAGAAAGAATACGGCCAGTTTACCATGAATGTAACCATGCCTGTTGGAAACTACGCTATGGTGTTTGTTCCCGGCGATGGCAGAAGCAACATTACAGAAAGCGGTAAAGATTTTGTAAATCATCTCCATATTCAATAACGTGGCTGGAAAGATGGTTATCACGAAGTAAGGGTGGAAGGCGGGGAGTATTATTTTTTTGCGAAGTAATTCAGAATTAGCGAAAAACGCTTATAATTATTTTCAACACCACCTTTTGGCAAACGCAGCCGGGCTCATACCGGTATATCGGCTAAAAACCCTTGAAAAATAAAGTGGATCGCCATAACCCAGGGCAAAGGCTACTTCTTTTACCCTTGCAGCATTGTTGGTAAGCAGACGCATGGCCTCCTGCATTTTTAAATGGATAAAATAATCGATGGGCGAAGTTCCGGTCTGGTTTCTGAAGATTTTGGAAAAATGGGACTCCGACATGTTCAAATAGTCTGAAATATCGTTAATTTTCAACGTTTTATGCAATTGTCGCTGCATAAAAAGAATGGCCCTGTCAACCGGCTTGTTACTATGATACCCTTTTACCGATGCAAATGTTTGGGCATAAAAGAAAGATGCCAGCAGACCATTCAGGTTCATATTGGCAAATTCAAGGTTTTCATTGGAAAATCCGGTTTCCAGAGCGGTTAGAATCTCATTGAATATGGATATACGGTTTAAACAATGAGAGCTGCTGGATTCGGCCAGTTCCATCACTTTTCCAAAATACTGCCGATACCGGTCAGTTGTAGGACCACCATAATGAATCCAGTAGATTGACCAGGGATTTTTCTCGCTTGCATGGTACATATGGGGTTCATGGGCAGGGATAACAAACCACGAATTAGGAAATAGCGAGTATTCCTTTTCCTGGAAAGCCAGATTTCCACTGCCATCTATACAATAAATCAATATGTGCTCGTTGATACCCTTTTGCCTATGTCTCTTATGATTACGGGCAGCCGGATAAAAACCAATATCACTTATATACATATCTTGAAAAAGGCTTTTGTCATGAAAAGCATTCAACACACGCGCTGGGATTACCACACTCCTGTCGCCACAAAAGTTGTCTTGTTTACCTTTGAATATTTCCTTTGAATGAATTTCGGGCAGTACTTTCATTATTCGCAGTAATTCAGGTTTTTTTGGTCTAAGGCTGACAACCTGTCTAACAAATCATGCTTTATCAGCTTAAGAGTTATTATGATTCAATAGATTATTAAGCATCTTACGTTTTATAGTAAAAACGGTCCCGTGTCTTGTTCCTTCAGGGAATGAGATTTGGTCAGTTATGTCTGTCCAGTTTTCAAGGTCATAAGAAATAACAGCTCCCATCCTCCCTTCTGTGTAACGATCAAAATAAACCGTCCAATTGCCATCAATTTTTATTGTAGTAGGTCCTTCAACCCAATTGTTGGTTATGGGTTCAGAAGCCGCAGAATACCCCGATGTTAATGTTGAACTGGTTGCAATACGGGTATTCTTCACTGCTTCGGGTAGAAGGTTTTCGTCTTTAAGAAATATAACATACTCACCATCAGCTTTTTGAATGGTTGCGTCAATTACATTAAAACCATGGTCGTACAAGACTGCATCCTTTGTAAAATCCTGTAAATCGCTGGTTAGGGTATAATACATAGGATGGTTGTAGTTTTGGTCGCCCATTCCGTCAGTATCAGGAAAACGCCCGGGAATGGTAGAAGCCCAGTAGATCATATACTGCCCGCTGTCTTTATCCCAGAATAATTCGGGGGCCCAGCAGTTTAGTGCGTCGGGTTCATGTTCCATTACAGGGATGTACTGCTGCTCAGACCAATTGATAAGGACTTCCGACCAGGCATAACCAATGCCCTTTTCATTCCAGCTTACTGCCCAAACCACTTGAAATTGTCCATCAGCACCCTTTATAATGCAGGGGTCTCGCATCAATTTATCCTTTCCGGCTTCTGGTTTTAAGAAAGAAGTGTTATTGTTCAGAGCAGTCCATTTTAACCCATCCTCGCTGTAGGCAAGATGTAAACCATCCTCACCGTTTTTCTGAAAGTTAGAAAACATATAAACATCAGGTTCGTTGTTGCAACCAGCAACAAGTAAAGCTCGCAAAAACATAAAAATGATGTTTTTCATATACATTTTATAATTTTCACTCAACGAGTTACTGTATTTAAATTTCTGTTAATTATCCACGAATTTACGAACAATTATAAATATTGCAGCAAAATAACACTACTGTTGATCTGCTATAAAATTTCTTTTGATGGAAGACCGCCAGGATACATTTACGCAAGAAAACCTAAACTTAAATATCCAAATTGAAATTTTAGCGCAGGGATTCACCCGGTTTTTTGATCAAAGGCTATTCAAAGTGGCCAATTTGGTTTAACTCCGCCCTTGAATATTTTGTATCCTTTGTCCTTTTGGCATAAATGCCACTGAATTTACTTGTTTATGAGCTATTTGAACATACCTCGTCCATACCCTCTCGTGTTGGTTCTCATGTTTTCCTCCTTTCTTTGTCGTGTTAAATCCCTTCTCTGCCCCTTCCTGATGCCCCCAAACAGATTTAACGGTGGAATCGGCATCCAGCGTTATACTTTCAAGTCCACTCTCACGCAACCAGCGAGAGTTTTCTGAAAGCAACATCGTTTGAAGTTTGCGAGAATCCCTTTGTCCAAGGCTCTTAAGTGTAGCAGCTTCATAAGGGTTTTACGAAGATTAGTTACTGTAAAATCATTACTGTTTCTTAATTTTAAATATCTTACTCTTGTATGCACCTGATACAGGAAAAACAATACCTTTTTCCATCAAAAATTTACCGGTAAAAGCTTCTTCATTCCCTTCTATTATATAAAGTGCATCGTCCTGCAATCCCCTTAGTCGAGTTTCTTTTGACCGTCTTGTTTCCGGAATTGCACCGGTGGGATATTCTGCCAGATTATAGACGAAAACAACAGATTCAGATTTATCCTTATTGACATATTGTAAAATACTTGCATTATTCTCGTAAGGAGAAAGTAACCGATAGTGATCGCCAAACTGGACTGTTTCACGAATTTCTTTATAAAGAGCAATTTTTTCTTTTGCGATTGCTTTTTCTTCGTCTGACCACTTTGAAAGATCATTACCTACTCCGAGGACTCCACTCATAGATACGTCAAACCTAAAGTCAAGTGGATGATTCAGACCATGCCAGTCATGATTAGTTACCCAGCAAATCATTGTATTTGCAGGAAAAGCATTGAGATAAGAATATTGAATAAAAATTCTATCTACCGGATCAGTATTGTCGCTTAGCCAGTTAAAATCCATCCGGGATAACATACCCAAATCAGCTCGAGCTCCTCCACCGGCACAATTTTCAAACCATACGTCCGGAAATTCTCTGCGCAAAGATTCAATCAAACGATACAAATTTTCAACGTATTTGATGCGTACACTGCGCTGATCTTCGGAATCGGCTGAAGGAAATCCGGGATCAGTCAGCATTTTGTTCATATCCCACTTGATATATTTTATGTTATTCTCTTCCAATAGTTTATGGAAAATATTATACAAATATTGAAATACATCTTCTCTGGCTAAATTTAGAGTCAACTGGTTTCTACCCGTATGGCGGGTTCTGTTTGGGTAATGTAAAACCCAGTCGGGATGAGCCCTGTAAAGGTCGCTGTTCGGATTCACCATTTCCGGTTCGATCCAAAGACCAAAATCAAGACCCATTGCATTGATCTTTTCAATCAGGGGTGTGAGCCCATCCGGAAATTTATTTTTATCCACAGTCCAATCTCCCAAACCTGCCCGGTCATTTACTCTTCCTTTAAACCAGCCGTCATCAACAACGAACATTTCAACACCGATTTCTTTTGCAATTTCTGCCAGAGCCAACTGATTTTCTTCATTCACATCCGTGAGGGTGGCAAACCAACTATTATACAAAACAGGTCGGATTTCATTTCGATGTCTCTGTGGTAATATCTTCTCCCGGGTAAATCTGGTAAGATTTAATGATACTCCTTCCATTCCATCTTCAGTGTACCCGATTAGCATTTTGGGAGTTATAAAAGCTTCTCCTGGTTTAAGACTTATTTCCTGGTCCCAAAAATTGATTCCTGAAACAACCTGCACTTCTCCAAAGGATGATTTTTCAAAATCTACCCGCCAATTACCGCTGTAGATTAATGAACCATACCACGCCCTACCTCTGGTTTCGCTTGTTTCACCGCTTGGGCGTATAGCAAAAAATGAAGAACCGTAAGAACGAAAATCTTTGACTTGCAACGTTTTAACACCTGGGGTTAAAAGGGTGGTATTTGGTTGAAATTCATTTGCAAATCTACCGGAATGATGAGTAAGATAGTAATCATCTTTTGGAAGAAAAAAACTTCCCGATTGGGCATTCTCTATGCGAATTATCTCTTCATTGCTTGAATTTTTTATGACTATCCATTTTTCCAGAAGATCGTATTCAGGAAATACCCGTATATATCCAGTTACCGTAAGCGGATAAAAAACATCCTTTTGGATAATTTTTAAGGTCGAATAACCATCAATTGTAACAACTTCTGCTTCCTCGAATTTTAGCTCAATGTCTCTTACACCATCAGCAAAGATTACTTCAAGCATGGGAGTAGTATTGTTGTAACCACCCCGTACCGTCAATTCATCTCTCCAAAAATTTCTGAGTAGATCAGGATTTTGAGTTTTATTCCCGAAATATGTCATATTTACGGTTCCTGAGGCAGTAACAGAAATCTGATACAAAAAAGATTTTGTAAAGAGTGACCATGCAGTGTTGTCACTATTTTTAATAATTATATCAGACTGAGCAGAAATAATATTTGCCAAGCTAAACAAAATAACAAAAATGACTCCTTTTTTCATATTTAAATTGTTTTTATTTTAAACTTAAAATTCCAAATTGAAATTTTAGCTCCGGGATTCACCCGGTTTTTTGATCAAAGGCTATTCAAAGTGGCCAATTTGGTTTAACTCCGCCCTTGAATATTTTGTATCCTCTGTCCTTTTGGCATAAATGCCACTGAATTTACTTGTTTATGAGCTACTTGAACATACCTCGTCCATACACTCTCTTATTGGTTCTCATGTTTTCCTCCTTTCTTTGTGGTGTTAAATCCCTTCTCTGCCCCTTCCTGATGACCCCAAACAGATTTAACGGTGGGATCGGCATCCAGCGTTATACTTTCAAGTCCACTCTCACGCAACCAGCGAGAGTTTTCTGAAAGCAACATCGTTTGAAGTTTGCGAGAATCCCTTTGTCCAAGGCTCTTAAGTGTAGCAGATATTGCATTCTTATTTATGCCCTTGTCCAACCTTAGCAGTGATTTTACCAAACCGCTGCCGCTAAAGGCAGCGATCCTGCAAATTCGGCTTACCCCGCTGATCAAGGCCAGTGTGATGGCCATCAAAACCTGGTTGGCACCAAACTTTTTGGCATTGTGCCACACAGTGGGGAAAGATGAGCTGATGGATCTTATGATGTTTTGGCGGTTCATGTATTTTGCTACTGTATTCAAACCTGCATATTTGGTAATGTTACTGCCTGAAAATGTTGCGATGAACGAATGCAGAACCAGGCTTGCCTGAGTTCTGCTGAGAGAAGATGCAACATCAACTTGTTGAAATGAAGCCTTAACGATTTTTGATTGGCTGTTTAATTTTTTCTTTGTATCTTTCATCTGAAAAGTGATGTTTTTTTTGTTTGTGTTATTTGTGTAATGACTTGAATATATGCATAATACATCACTTTTACTTGTTTTTATTTTACTTTTTTAAATTATAGATTAACCAATCAACATCAATTTTAAAATAAAACTTCCCTTGCCGTTTTTTTATGCACTACCAGGGTAGGGTTGTTAACCTCCATCTTATGAGCTTTGTCTAAAAACCCCCTGGCTTTCTCCATTTGCTGAAGCCCAAGATAACCCAGCCCCATCAGGTAAGTGGAATGGATCTTGTTCCGATGATCAAGGTCTTCTTCCCATATGAGCAAATCGGGAAGAGAAACTGCAAAATAATCGATCTTTACCTGATCATCGATGTGTTCTTTACCATGTTGCACAAGCATGTTAAACCGCTTTTCGGCTTCTTCTTTTTGTTTAAGTTTTAACAATGATAACCCCTGATAAAAAATGGTATCAGGTTGCTGATCGTTGTAAAACATGGCAGTAGTCACTTTCGACATCCCTTTCGATGCTTCTTTCCAGCATGATTGGGCCTGTTCATTATCTCCCATCCCGTTGTAAGCCACTCCCAACCAATATAATAACTGGTTTTCCTGGGCTCCATACAGTTTGCCTTCACCCAGATTTTCCGGATAGATTTGTGCTCTATGCAGATAATCGATTGCCTGACGCCAATCAAACTTTTCAATGGATTGTTTTGCCATTTCGGTAAGGCTGAAAATGTACTGCCCGGTAACTTTTCCTTCTCCTCCTTCCCACGGGTGGAATTTCCTTTGCATGATGAGATCATATGCCTCGTTGAACCGGCCGGTAAGATTGCAAAGGGTTACCTTTTCCAGGTAAAGGTCATCACGGTCATTTACCAGTTCAGGGTATTTTTCGAGCTGCTGAAGCCTTTGTTGCGGAGGGTAGTTCAACTTTTTATAAAGCTGATCAAGCTCCATCAGAATGCGGGCATCGGTTGTGTTAATCAGGAAGGCTTTCTCAAGACTAAGCAATGCCTTTTCATGGTCATTTTTCTTATTAAAATAACCCAATGCCAGATTCCGATGGGTTGTTGGAAATCCATCAAAAATCGCAACGGATTTTTCCCAGCAATCCATTGCCGCATCGTAATTGCGGGCATTGTACCAGAAATTGCCCAGGTAATATAAGGCTTTATAGTCTGATGGGTTGTTCTCCACTGCCAGGTTGAGCGCCACAACCGATTCGGGCTGATGTGGAAAACAGTAATCGGGATTGGCGTCAGCTGCATTTTTTAAAGTACCGGCAAACGTTTTGCTGTCGCCACTCTGATTTTCAAACCAGGCTTTGTAGTAATATGCCATGGGATAAACCGGATGGTCCTTATGTTCATCAATGCCCAGACTGATCAACTCAATGGCTTCACTGTAAAGGCCGGCATGAGCATAATCGAGCGAAAATTCAATATAGTTATGAATATTGTCACGGATAAGTTCCTTTAATTCAGCAAGATCATGATGTTCTTTCCCATTGAGCAGGTATTTCTCGAAAAGTATTCCGAAATTGAACTTGTCGAGAGAAAGAGCTTCGGTTGATAGTTTCTTAGCTTCTGTAGAATTCCCGGTTTTTCTCAGAATAGCTACTTTTAAATGAAGGGTTTTCTGGTTGTGCGCATTTTTTATGAGCGAACGGTTGATAAGATCAAGAGCATCTTCCCATTTGCTATCCTTTGCAGCAAGGCAGGCGAGCTGGTAATAGCCACTGTCCTGCCACGCCGCATTCCAAACCGATTTATAAAACTGGCCATAGGCTTCTTCATCTTTGCCCTGGAAACGCAACGCTATTCCCAGGTTAAAAAAGGTCTCCCCATCAATGGGATTTGGATTTCGTTGGGTAAGGGTTTCTATGGCTTTTTGAAAGTACGCAACCGCTTTTGCAAAATCACCACGACGCATATACCATAAACCCAGTGCATTATTGCAGCGGCTATCGGCAGGGTCGCGGTGCAGGGCTTCAAGGTAATAGTCGCGTGGATCGCGGGTTGCATGGCGGTATTGTTCCAAATGGAGTCCGGTAAGATATAGCTGCTCACCGGATGCTACATCAGCGGGCTTTTTAGCTTCTTTGGCAGACTCAGGAACCGGTTTTTCAACATCCTGCCCCGACTGCCATTTTACCAGCACAATTCCCTGAGCAGTTGTTATCCTGATTTCCAAATGATCAGAGTCAACCCCTTCATTTAAGCCCAGAATCTTGTGGTAAGATGTAGCAGGATGAAAATCAAAGGTTTCATCCAGTAATGTCAATTTGGAATCTGGCTCTGTCACTACAACCCTCGCAGCCGGATAAGAAGCGGTTGTATATGCTTTCACAATGATTTTCCCACCGTCAACTTCGAGGTTAACCATTGCTTCTTTGGTGGCATTTTTCAATACGCCCAAATCGCGGTAAGGCATAAAGTACTGGGTAAATGATTTTTCTTCACCCGGCATCAACCATGAAAAATCGGGCTGGTTATCGGTAAAAACACCGCACATCAGCTCAATGTATGGCCCATCTTCGTCGGTAAGGTTGCGGTCCCATGCCTGCCCAAAATCGCCATTGCCCCATGTCCATTGCTTTTTACCGGGCGATACATGGTGATTTGCCACATGAAGCAGCCCACCGTTGGAGTCATTTTCATATCCCCCTACAAAATCGTATCGCGATGTAATGGCCATGTAAGATGTAGGTACCGGAATGTTTTTATAGCGCGAAATATCGGTACCCGGCGAATAATCAACCTTGTAATAGGTGCCTTTGGCAATGGGAAACTCAGAAACATCGCGTTTGCCATGATCAAAAACTGCATTCACATCGGGTGGAAATACCGACTGGTAATGATCATTTACTTTCACTGCAGGGTTGGCCCACCAGAGAAAGGTTTGCGGAAAAGGTGTGCGGTTATAAAGTTTCACCTTAATTTCCATATAGGCCTTATCGGGGTAAAGGGTAAAACCTGCCATACCCCGGGTGCGAAACATGCGCTCCACTTCGCTGCACCAGACCGTAACACTGCCATCTTCAAACTCTTCTATGGAATAATCCACCGGATCGTAGGTAGAAGGACGATGGTGCTGAGGCCAGTTAAATTCAATACCACCAGAAATCCATGGCCCGGTAAGGCCAACCAATGCAGGCTTGATTACCTGGTTGTAATAAACGAAATGACGCTCTTTGGTTTTATCCCATGCCATTTGCACCCTGCCACCCAATTGTGGCAGAATCATGATTTTCAGATACTGGTTTTCGAGGTAAACAGCATCCCATTTTACCTGCTTCTTTTCATCATTAATTTTTTCTATTACAGGATGAGGGTACACCACACCACTGCTTCCCTGATAAACACGTTTCTCAAGAAACATTGGATTTTTCTCAGGTTTTCCAACGCCATAAGTGGGTATGGTTACTTTTGCTTTCCAGGCTTTTGCTTTCATATCATACTATGCACTTAAAATTTCAGGGAGTGATTATTTCACAATTTCCTGCAGCTGACTAAATGTCAATTCGTTTTGTGGATTAAACTGATCTCCGTCCATATACCTTCTCAGGCTAAGGAGCAATTGCCGCGCTTCAGGACGGTCTTCGAGATTATTCATAAGATCGGTTCCGGATATCAGCATCTTACCCCCTCCTACTTTGACTTCAAACAACAAAGCCAGACTGCGGTTGGTAACCCAATCATCAATGATTCTTACAATGGGTTTTATCTCAGCAGATAAAGCATCAATTTGAATAGCATCAGCCGTGGACATGGCATCCCACCATTGCCAGTCGGAGTGATAATCGGTAGGGAAGTCGGCCAAAGCAGGGTGCTCCGGATTACATAAGATGCCAAGGGTATGAGGCTTTTGCCCTCCGGTCCAGGCCGTATTCCAGAAGATAGATGAAAATCCAACCCCTACATCACCTCCCATTTCAGGAGATACTTTCCCTTTTCCCAGGCTCAATAAAACATTACCCCCGTTTTCCAGAAACGAAAGGATATTCTGATCAAGCTTATCGGTCACCATAACGTTTTGTGCTTCGAAAGCCTGATTTGACGGGCAAACCCACACATCCCATGAATTAGTAAAATCATTTACCGACACTTCAATGGTCAGCTTGCGGGGTCTGTCTTCGATGGCAAACTGATGTTGGATGTCACCCAACTCAATGCAATTGTCAATAGGGATGTTGCGCTGATCAAAAGAACCTTCTGCCATGACAACACCATTTTCCATCATTTTCCATGAAATATGGGCATCAGATAAAGGATTTTCACTAAAGTTGGATACTTCAACAGAACCAGTCAGGGTTTCACCTTCGCTAAAAATAAGTTTTTCCAAACGAACAAGGGGCACAACCGTATTAGAAAACCGACGGTACTCTTCAGGAGAAATATAGCCCTTTTCTTCCCAAAACGGGTCAAGAACCCCGATCAGGGCAGTTCCTTGTCCGGGGAAATCGTGCAAATCAAGCAGTTGAAACCCTGCAAATCCAGGAGTTCTCAGTGCTGCTTCAATATCGGCTTTATATAATAATGCCTGCAATTTACCCGATGCCAGCATGAAACTATCGGCCAGATGGCCCAGATTGTTGGCATTGAGGCTTTCCTGAAAAATTTCAAAATTGCGGGGCTTGAGTACACCTGTGTATTTTTCAATCTCCCTGAAATTGGGATAAACACACCATTGGCCTATTTCATGACTTACAACCGGCTTACCGTCTGTAGTTACCTTATCTCTCCAATCAAAATTGGTGCGCGGAGGTTGTGAATTGATAATGCTATTGAGCTGCTGGCCCCAGCCCTGAATACGGGGATCAGGGATATTATGAAACTGGTTGGCATCAATTATGGGCCATCCGGCAGCTGAAGTGTAAATCCGACGCGCGTCTTTGTCTTTCCAGTAATTTACAAATTCGGTAAGATACTCCCTTTGATTTGGGCCGCCGGGCTCATTTCCGGCTGCCATTAAAACAAACGACGGATGGTTGCCATACTCCTTAACAATCGATTGGCTCTCATCCCAAATGTATTGATCGATCGGCAACCCACTGCCAAGCCGGGTAGTTTGATTGGGCCATGACGAGCACTCTACCTGCAGATAAATGCCCATTTCATCAGCAGCCACAAAAGCAGCCCGGGGCGGGCACCATGAGTGAAACCGAACATGATTTAAACCATGGTCTTTCACCGCCTGATAAACCTTTTTCCAATCTTTCGGGTCAGTGGGCGGGTAACCGGTTAACGGGAAAATAGCACATTCAAGGGTACCCCTGAGAAAAACCGGACGCCTGTTGATCGAAAACCGGGTCCCTTCCGTTTTGAATTCACGCAACCCAAAATCAACAACTTTTTCATGATTTACATTTTCGCTGTTTATCTGAACTGCAAGCTCATAAACATTGGGGTTGAATTCATCCCATAACAAAGCATCCTGACCCAGTGAATAATCTATTGGAAAAACATTCTCTCCCGGCAAAACTTTCAATTCCATCGAATGCTCCTTATGTATCTTTCCGGTTTGTTTCAACCTGGCCTTAGTAATTACCTTAACACGTACCTCTTTTTCCGTTCTGTTGGATATGGTTGCAATGACCATCACCGACTTGTCGGTAGCATTGGGAAAAACATCAAGATGATAAATGAATACTTTATCAGTTTTAAAGATTAAAATATCACCCACAATCCCGTTCCAGTTGGATTGGGTATGATCAGATATACTATGCGAATTTTCACCCACATCAATATCTTTTTTTCGGTTGTCGATGCGGATGGCAATACTGTTTTCGCCAGCTTTAACCCATTCTGAAATATCGAAAAGATGGGGAGTTGCCAGGCTGTTTTGCATATCTACCCTGGCCCCGTTTACCCAAACAACCGATTCCCAGTGTGGCCTTTCGAGGTGAAGAAAAACAGGACTGCCAACCCATGATTGCTGAATATTTACCAATTTTCTGTACCAGGCAGCACCGTAGTATTTCTTATCGGGCTGCAGCCAAAAAGGGATTCGCACATTTTCCGGATCATGAAACGGGGCATAATAAGGTCGGGTGTACCATTCAGGGTCCCTCATTCCACCCATCCAGATGGTTTCCATGGTAATATTATCTCCTTTGTCGTTGGATACCATTGAACCCGGAAGCTGAACCGTTTCAGTTAAGTTCTCATTGAACCACATTTCAGTTTCACCAACATCATTGGGGTCCATTTTGAACTGCCATTGGCCCGACAGGTCAATTTTTGATTCTTCCTTATGGTCTTTGCAGGAGATCAGAAAACTAAGCAGACTTAATGCGATGATAAAGTTTTTTTTCATTTTTCGGTTTTTTGGGTGAAATAATTCTCTATCTCTTCAAGGCTCTTGCCTTTCGTTTCGGGAAGTTTTGTCAAAATAAATACAAACCCCGCAAGACTTATCAAGGCATATAACCAGAAAGTTCCGGAAGCATTGAGTGCTTTATTGAGAAGCGGGAAGGTATAAGTAAGGATAAAACTGGCAATCCAGAGCGCTGTGGTGGCGATTGCCATAGCAGCACCACGCACACGATTGGGGAATATCTCCGACAGGATAACCCATGTTACAGGAGCCAGGGTGAGAGAGTAAGTGCCAATGGCCAGAACAACAAGTATAAGAATCATTAAACCCTGCACACCAAAAAAATAAGTACTGCCCAACACCGTATAAATTAATGCCAGCCCGCCAGAACCCAACATCATCATTTTGCGGCGGCCCCAGTTATCCACCATACGCATGGCAATAAGGGTAAATACCAGATTCACTATACCTGTTATTACCACATTCAGAAGCATATCAGAAACCGAGTAGCCCGCAGAGGTAAATACCTCTTCGGCATAATTGAAAATAACGTTAATACCGCACCACTGCTGAAACACAGCTAATACAATACCTAATATTAAAACAGGTCTTACCTTTTTGGCTTTCAGTGCTTCCCAATCTATTTTAGACGATGAATCTTTGAGCGTTTCAGCAATTTCCAGTTCTATCTTACGAGCATATTCAATTCCACCAATCTTCTGCAGAATCATTAAGGACTGCTCTATACGCCCGGATTTGGCAAGAAACCTCGGGCTTTCAGGAATAAAAAACGCCAGTATAAAGAATGATACAGCCGGCACAGTTTCGGCCCAGAACATCCATCGCCATCCCCACTGTCCGTTCCATGATTCCACAATCATCTGATCGGTAGAACCATCGGGCACCTTTTCGGCAATAAGATAATTAACAATTTGTGCCGCAAGGATTCCGATTACAATGGTAAGCTGGTTTACAGCCACCAGTCGACCACGAAGATGGGACGGAGCGACTTCGGCAATATACATGGGCGAAACGGCAGATGCAATACCAATACCCAAACCGCCCAGCAACCGGTAGGCAATGAAAAGAGAAAAATCGTTGGCAACGCCTGTACCAATAGCAGAAATGGTAAAAAGAGCCGCAGCTCCAATCAGGGGAACTTTTCGCCCCAACCGGTCGGAGAAATACCCGGACGATAAGGCACCAAACAGGCAGCCAATCAAGGCACTGCTCATGGCCCATCCCTGAAGGTGTGGCGAAGTAGTTATATCAAAAAACCGCTCGTAAAAAGGTTTTGCCCCACCAATGACTACCCAGTCGTAACCAAATAACAAACCACCAAGTGCAGATACAAGGGTTAACCCCAGAATGTAACGGGTATTGAAAGTAAAAGTCTTTTGCATATTTCCTTTTTTAAACAATATTAGTATGGAAATCTCAAAAATAAAATATACAATAATGCTTTTTCATGTACTATTCTGTTTTTTTTCCTTAAAACTAAAAATGATATTTATTTCACAAACAAATGAATTTCAGGTTTTTATATGTGAATATGTCAATTGATCCATTTCAAATCATTTCAGATACTGAGAAATGTCTGTTTCGCAAAACTTACAAAAGCATGGCAGATATATGCCGGACAGAAGCACAGTAAACTGTGTGAAATGGAGAGCATTGATTTTTTGTTCTATTTTTTGAACTAAACAAAAAATGCCGCTGTAATCATTTGATTTACAGTGGCATTTTCACATATGTGTCGGGGTGGCAAGGTTATTCGGCCTTAAGGCCTCATGAGCTCGTCGCTTTCAGCTCCTCGGTTCGAACTTGCGACCACCTTAAATGAAAAAAGAGCTACAATATCTTATTGTAACTCTCTTACTATCAGTCGGGGTGGCAAGATTCGAACTTGCGACCTCCTGCTCCCAAAGCAGGCGCGCTAACCGGGCTACGCTACACCCCGAGGATGGCGGAGAGAGGGGGATTCGAACCCCCGGTACCCTTACGA
>SKSE01000274.1 GCA_007118135.1 Bacteroidales bacterium
ATACCCAAACCGGCGAAGAAAAGCGTTTGGATATTGAAGGTTTCTTTGTGGCCATCGGTCATACACCCAATTCTTCTATTTTCAAAGGGCAACTGAAAATGGATGAAAACGGCTACCTGATTACAAAGCCGGATTCAACTGCAACAGATGTTCCCGGTGTATTTGCCTGTGGTGATGTGCAGGATCATGTATACCGTCAGGCAGTAACTGCTGCCGGTACAGGCTGTATGGCTGCCATTGAGGCTGAACGATTCCTTACGGACCAGGAGTAGAATCTGACAATAACTTTATTTATGGCTGTTCTTTATAAGAGAGCAGCCTTTTTAGTTTAAAAGGTTTTTACATTTGGCTGATTGCAACTTGATAAATAAAAAGTGATTAAGATTTTATTATTACTTCATAAGCCTAAAACTTTAAAAAAAACAAGTGCGTTTGGAAAAAAAATCAGATATTTGATAGAGATAGAATATAATAAAATAATATTGGGTTTTTGATTATGTTTTCCTGTTTTAGTAACAGAATCTTGTTTTTATTATTCCGTTTTAGGATTTTTAAATTTTAAAGTCCATTCTCTGAATGAATCTATTTGCATTACTTTCTTTTATTGCTTTCATTCTGTTTATGCAGGCGGGTATTTTTATCCTTTATAAAAATAGCCAACCACTAATAAATCGCGTTTTTGCATTGCATTCATTTATTCTCGCGTTATATGCTTTGAGTTATAATTTGTTTTTTAGTGCCGAAACGCTTGAGCAAGTTTATTTTTATGATAAAGTTGCATCTGCCGGCTGGATTTTTTTCCCCATTATATCTGTTTGGTTTACCATTTTACTAACCAAAAATAATTCATACGTTATACGTTTGATTTGTTATATCTTTCTTTTGCCAACAGCAATCTTTTCTTTTTACAGCGTAATAACTGAACTGGAAACATTAAAGCTGTTTTATAATGAAAATGGGAACTGGTTTTATACTCCTTATGACCACACCTTTCCCTACTTGCTTTTCATCACTTACCTCACAGTAGCTGTGTTGGTCATATATTTTATGCTAATAGGCTGGTATTACAATGCAGATAGCAACAGGCAAAAAATGCAGGCCAAAATTATGCTGGTATCATTATCTGTTTTTTTTGTGTTATCATTAATAACTAATGTGATTCTTCCGGTAGTACAATTGGATATCATACCGGCTATAGCTCCAATCACTGCATTGCTTCTCACAGGAGGGAAGTTTTTAGCTCTGATACTTCAGCCAAAATTGTTTATAGCCCCGGAGCTGGTTTATAATCTTATTTATCACCATGTGAAAGAGTTTATTTTTATGCTGGATAGGGACTTTAAAATATTCTCAGCCAACCAATATGCTCTTAATCAATTGAACTATAGTATCTATCAACTTCAGAGAAAAGATCATCACCTGATTTTTTCTGATTATGATAAGATTACTGATGCTATTCAAAAGATGAATAATAGAGATGACACTCCTGAGATTAGGATGGAACTTTTAAGTAGTGATCAAAACTCAATACCTGTATTGTTGTCAGTTATAAAGGTGAAGAATTCTTTCAGGAGAGTTGAAGGTTACGCGCTTGCTTGCACCAATTACAGTCAAAAACTTAAACTCAGGGAAGAAATTGCCGAAAGGGTTCGTACGGAAAAGAATCTGTATCAGATAAGAAAAGAACTTGAGTATCTTGTAAAAAAACGAACTTACGAGTTACTGGAAGCCAATCAAAGGTTGCAACAGGAAGTAATTGAAAGAAAACGAGCCGAACAGCAAATTAAAGCTGATCTTGAGCAAAAGACCGAACTGGTGCAGGAAGTACATCACAGGGTAAAAAATAATATTCAGATGATTATTTCATTGATTAATATGTTGTGCAGCCATCATGTAATTGACAACCAAACTTCTGACCATTTGAGGGATTTAGCCGAGAAGGTGCGACATATTTCAAGAATTCATGAAGATTTTTACTCATCACCGAATCTTTCCAGAATAGCTTATTCTCCCTATCTGAAAAAAACAATTGGTGAGCTGTATAGTAATTACGGAAACAGTTTGGAAATCGTTTTTAAATTAAATATTGCTGATGAATTCCTGGAAATTAATCAGGCCATTCCACTTGGTATAATTTTTCATGAACTTCTAATCAATGCAATGAAGTACGCTTTTTCAGAAGAAGCCAGACCCGATGAGAAATCAATAATCAGAGTTGAGTTTTATAAGAAAAACGGCAAAGTAACACTTACCGTAAACGACAATGGAGTGGGACTACCACCGGGATTTAACCTGAAAAACTCGGGAAATGTTGGTCTTAAACTGGTACGGATTCTTACCAAAGATCACTTAAGAGGTATTATTGAAAGCTCTGTAAATCATGGTACCCGATTTAAAGTAACCTTTGATGAAAATTTGATTATCTGATACTATTTATTTGATTGACATGAATTTATTATCGCTGCTATCAGTTTTTGTTTTCCTGTTGTATTTACAACTAGGTGTGCTTGTATTGCTGAAAAACTATAGCTCAAGAATCAATCAAATCTTTTTTGGACTTACTTTGTGTTTTGCCATATGGGCATTCTCATATATTTTCGTTTATTCGGCTGATACAGCTTACGAAGCGGCTTTCTGGGATACAATTGCTTCTCTTGGCTATGCATTATTCCCGGCCCCAATGGTTTTGTTCTATCTTAAAATATGCAACTGCTGGCGCGACTACTTTACCAATAAGATAATTTTTGGATTGCTTTTATTTGTTGGACTCATTCTGGTTTACAGCAATTTTACTAATTTGTGGTCTGCTGATGAAATTGTCAGAGGAAAAAGATATTGGCACTTCAGGCATACTGCAGGTAACTTTTTTTATTTTTTATTTTATCTCTACCTGACCGTAGCGGCATTCCTGACTTTTTATGTGCTCGTAAGGTGGAGAATCAGGATTACTGAGCCTTATGATAAGAAGCAGTTTAACCTGTTGTTTTATCCACTTTTAGTGTTTCTGGTTTTTGGAGTTACTTTTGACATTATATTACCAAACATTCTAATAGGCGAGGTGCCTAATCTTGGTCATTTCTCTTCTTTACCATGGATTGCAGGAATTGCATTTACCATACATCGTTTTCATTTTCTGGGAAATCAAAACCACCTCATGTCGGAGCATATTATCAGGGAGATTAGGGAAATCGTTATTTTTACCGATACAGATTACAGGATTATCAGAACCAATAAATTTACCCAAAACCTGTTAAGTAGCAAAAACCATAAGCTTACAGGGAAAAACATGTTTATGTTCACAAATAATTCCACAATCCTTAAGGGTTATCTTCTTAAGACACAAGAGAA
Organism: Bacteroidales bacterium; assembly: GCA_007118135.1. Lineage (GTDB taxonomy): Bacteria > Bacteroidota > Bacteroidia > Bacteroidales > UBA7960 > SKVR01. The sequence continues at coordinate 3,349 of SKSE01000274.1, forward strand.
ACACCAAATTGGACCAATAGGTATTACACTTTTAAATACATCCGGTGATGCTATTGAATCCAGCCTGAATTTTCTTGCTATTAAAGATCGGTTTGACGATTTAAAAGGATACATAATATACGGGCATGATAATCGCGAAGCTCTTAATTTGCAGAAAGAGGTCTTTATAAGGCAACATGCTGAGAAAAATCTACGTGCCATTAGTGAAGTTTTGGAGACACGTGTTAAGGAAAGGACAGAAGAACTTGCAGAATCTTACAAAGAGTTACAGGTGAAAATGACTGAACGTATGCGTGTTGAAGAACAAATAAAGACGGATATTGCTGAAAAGGAAGTGTTGATTAATGAAATTCATAACAGGGTTAAAAACAACATGAATATCATTATTTCATTGATCAATGCCCAGAATAAGAAAAATACCAGTAAAGCTGCATCTCAAAAGTTTAAGGAGCTGGCACAGCGTGTAAAAAGTCTTCTCCTTGTGCATCAAAACCTGTACTTGTCCATTAACTATTCGGATGTAGATTTTGGAACATTTATAAGAACACTTGCCAATGAACTTTTTTTGTTGCATAAAAGAAATGAGAATGTAGAACTTAGGCTCGATGTTTCGGATGTATTCCTTGATGTTGATTATGCAATCCCAATGGGTATTATTGTTAATGAGTTGATAAGCAATGCTCTGCAACATGGTTTCTCAAATTACTATTTGAAAAAATATGCTGACAGAAAAAATATTCTGCACATAAGCTATTCTTATGACAAAGGATATTACGAAATTGATATTAGTGACAACGGAAAAGGGCTTCCCAAAGATTTTGATATCTCGTCATTGCTGACCAATGGTCTCCCACTGGTTGAAATCCTTGTTAATGATCAGATAAATGGAAAAATTGATGTTTTTTCATCAGATGAAGGATCGATGTTCAAGATCACCTTCCTGGCCACAAAATAGAGTTAATATACAGCAGAACTGCAAAATGTTTTTTTATGAAAAGAGAAATTTCAGTTGATTGGATTGATGGTCTTGCTTTTGAAGCAGATCTTGATGGCCACAGAATAACCCTTGACGGCCCCGAAGAAAGTGGTGGAAAAAACAGAGGGGCAAGGCCAAAACCTTTTATGTTACTGGCACTTGCCGGTTGTACAGGTATGGATGTAGTGTCTATATTGAAAAAAATGAAGGTTGAAGTTAAAGGATTGAAAATAAAAGTTGAAGGGGATATGGAAGATGAGATTCCCAAAACATTCCTTTCCATGCACGTTATTTATACCTTTACGGGAGATGATTTACCCATGGATAAACTCGAAAAAGCAGTCGAGCTCTCAAAAGAAAAGTATTGCGGAGTAAGTGCAATGCTTAAAAAGGTAATTCCGATCACCTATGAGATTAAAACTGAATCAATCTGAATTAATCGAAAAAAACCTTGAAAAACTCATCAGGAATTATTCACCTGCTTTATCAGGTTTAATCCAATGGCACAACTGAGGCATTTTTTTGGAGTACAGTAATATTTTTTAAGCTCTATAAGCGCCTGACTTTCAACTGCATTGGCAGGTTTAATTCCGAGATTCCTCCAGTTTTTTACAATATGGTTTTCTTCGGGGGGCAATGTGGTTAACAACTGTATTGCCCTGTCTTTTATTTTGGGTTTCAGATTTTCTTCTCCATAAACAAACATTAGAGGTGCTATGGTATTGATGATAATGTTCTCTATGGCAGATTCACCCAAATTTTTAATTCTCACCGAAGATAATTTGTCGAACTGGTAATGGTTTTTCCAGTAAGGCGACGAACTAATATTAAACATTTCCTTTATCCCGGCAGGTGTTTTACTTTGAATTAGTTTGCTGAATAACCCACTCGATTGATGAAGGAGCTTTGCAAACTGTGCAATCCTTATGGTAGGAAAGTTGGATGGGCGCAACTTGCCAAATTTCCACAAAGATTTATCCATGGGTTCAAGCTTGTATTTGTGCCTGAGAAACCCATATTCTTTTTTCAGAATATTGGGATATGCATCTTTATATTCTGCCTGAAGCATTCCGGCCTGACCGAAAAGCAAAGCCTCAATCTGAGTAAGGTCATCTTTATGGCGGGCAAGAATCAGATAAGGTGTCTTTTGTACAAGTAGTGCGAAGGGATCTGAATTTATCTTAAAGCCAAAGTTTCGGGCAAGTAAGTAGTAAAAGGTTTGTTCCCAGTTATTTTCGAAATATTCGAAGAATTTCCTGATTTCTGCCGATTTGTTTTCAAGCCTCTCCACCAGGAGTCGGCTAAGCCAATTCATAACAATGAGTTTATCGGCACTGTCAAAAAAGCCTGCACAGGGTATCCAGGTTTTAGAGCTAATAATTTTCTCATATTTACTGAGAAGAGCACTGTCAAAAAACCTCCTGACTTCAAAAACCGGAATCTCATTTCCCTGTTTGTCGGTAATTTCTTTATCATGGTGCATAACCACATGCAGGATGATATTAGCATATGCATCATCATGCTGGTGTTTATGCCTGTACCAGTCGCTGCTGTTAATGTGTATTTCAATATTACCGGCCCACATTGTGCCCCCGAGCTTTATTCTGGCAGCGGAAAAGTCTGGTCCCGAATTGAGATTCGTACTTCCCGGATGTATGATTTGTAATGTCTCCCCGGAAGTTGTAATAAGTTCCTGGCTATTAAAAAGTCGGTATTGCCATAAAAAGTGAATAAACTCCTCTTTCATGTTTGAATGATTTTGCTTTTCAGGGTTTTATTTTTAACAAACATAAATGTTTAAACAGGTAAAAAAAATACTAAAAAATATCTCGTTAAGTATGAATTTCTTCAGATAATACATTGCAGAAACTAATTATTCAACATAATGCTTACTTAAATATAGAAATTTATTATTAATAATTAAAATACTTCGGTAAATAGTTATGGGATAAGGTTGTCAAAATTCAAAAATTATTATTATTTTCACTGAAAAATATTACTTTTGTAAAAGGAACAAGGCTTATATCTGAATTTCATGGAAATGTTGCCTCTGATTGTAGAAGGAATTGAAAACAAGATTAAAAAGCTAATCTTTCGCAATCAGCAGTTACAAAATGAGAACCGGGATTTGAAAAACGAACGTTCTCTGCAGGAAGAAAAAATCCGGCAACTGACTGCAAAAACCCTTGAACTTGAGGATCAGATAAACAAGCTTAAAGTTTCCAAGGTTTTGACGGGAAAAGATAATTTGCAGGCCCGTCATCAAATAAATGAACTACTGCGGGAAATAGAAAAGTGTTATGTACTTTTAAACAGATAGCCGCAATTGATTATTGATGAAAGGACAACATATATCGGTTATAGTTGCTGACAGGCCCTACAGGCTAAAAGTCAGCAGTGAAACGGAAGAAATAGAATTCAGAAGGGCAGGAGAACTTATTAATGAAAAAATTAAAGAATATGCAAACCATTTCGCCTTTAGAGACAAGCAGGATTTGCTGGCAATGGTTGTTTTGCAGTTTGCTGTTGATGTTGTAAGATCTGAAGAATCATTAAATTACCAGCAAAATTTGGGAGAAAAGCTCTCGGATTTGGAAAAAATGCTGGATGACTATCTGAAAAAGTGAAAATCGTTCTTTGAAAAAAATATTGCATACCCGCATTAATTCAATACACGTTTTTGAAACTCAACATTAAAAACCTTTGGGGAATAGCTCGGTTAATTAAGAACAGGCCTCATTTATCATGATTCGTCATGATAAAATCGCTTCGGCGA
>SKSE01000191.1 GCA_007118135.1 Bacteroidales bacterium
AACAATAAATTGTCAACACTAATGATTCTATTTTGCAGGTCAAATATTTGTCGCTCAACACCTCGGGATGGCCGGGGGCTCGAAATCAAATCTATATATTGTGTTATAAGCTCTGTACGTTTAAGCCTGAGACTGTCTTGTTCGGCACCGGCAAAGCCTATTTGCACCTGGAATAAAAGGATGATAGATAGGACGGCGTAAGAAAAAAAGGTTTTCATCGTATAATTATTAATAGTTTTGTGCTGACTTTTTTTAAATTACAAATTTGTATAGTACAAGTTTAATAAATTCCTTTTGATTTCCCTTCCAAAAAGCAAATAAAAGCGATTAAATTTTGTAAAACATTTCAGTTAGTGTAATTTCAAGGTTATGAAGAAAATTTTAGACCTGAAAGATCTGCAGAACCATCTTAAACATTGTTTTGAGAATAATCTTCCGGGAATGGATGCTCACATGAGTATTGCACCATTGCATCGAAAGTCCGAAATCAAGGATGCTGAATTAAGAAAAAATGCGATAAAAAGCAGTGTATTGATTCTGTTTTATGAGAAAGAAAATGAGCCTCACATCGTTTTCATAAGAAGGCCTGATTATAATGGTGTACATAGTGGTCAAATTTCTTTCCCGGGAGGTCGTTGGGAAATGACTGATAAGAGTTTGTATCATACCGCCCTTAGAGAAAGCCGGGAAGAAATAGGGGTTAATACCCATAAAGTAATGTATTCAGGAAAGCTTACTGATTTATATATACCTCCCAGTAATTATCTTGTAAGCCCATATGTGGCAATTTACGATGGGGGATGTCGATTTGAACCCGATCCTGCAGAAGTTGCGGAAATTATTGAAGTGCCCTTTCTTTTCTTTTTTAAGGCATCAGCACTTAAGAATGTGAATATTTTGGTTCGGGGAACAGAGTCGCTTAATACACCTGCATTTGTTTATAATAATAACATTATATGGGGTGCCACAGCCATGATTTTGAATGAGTTAATCGTATCATTGAAGAATGTTAAAAATGAAGAGTGAAGAAATCCCGGTTTTGAAAATGAATACCCTTCTTATGTATACTTTGAAAATATTAAACTAATCATAAAAGATATACACATAATGCTTAATTTTGGTGCTAAATCAATCACACTTCCCCATAAGGAAGATTATTTAATAAAAACCAAATAAAATATGAGAACTGTAAAAATAATGTTCGTTGCTTTAGCAGCGATTTTCGTGTTACATGCCTGTAAAACCACTGACAGCCCTGAAAAGGTAACAGAAAAATTTATGTACCATCTTGCATCAGGTGAATATGAAAAGGCAGGTGAATTGGGAACTGAATCGACAAAGCAAATGATGGAAATGTTCAAGGCACTGGAGTCATTAGGTGGTGAAGAAATTATGGATCAAGAAACCAAACCTGAAAGAATAAAAGGAATTGAATGCGAAGTTGATGGTGATTTTGCTATTTGCCGCTTTGAAGAGGAAGGTGAAATGGCCGAGGTTCATCTGGTAAAACAGGATGGTAAATGGTTAGTTGATATGAAAAAAGAGAACCCCTTTGGAGATATGGATATGAATTGGGATGATGAACCAGAGTGGGAAATGGATGGTTTTGAATTAGAAGATTTGGATTAATAATGTAAGAGTTTTAAAAATAACAACTGGGATGAAGCATTTTTCCTATTTCGTCCTGTTTTTGTTCATTACCGGAATCACGTTTGGAACAGGTTGCTCCGACTCTGTATCCAGACGTGATTCGTCTTTTTTATATGTTCTTTCTGAAAATGAAAAGAAACTACTGGAAAATGGTGATATTATTTTACGACATGGATATGGCTTTGTCAGTAATACCATTGTTAAAACCCTAAGAGAAGATTATGCGATTTCACATGCCGGAATCATTGTTAAAGATAAGAATGACAGATTTCGGGTGTTGCACTCTGTTTCGCAGACCATCAGTGATTTTGACGGAGTTCAGGATGTGGATCTGGATACCTTTATACGCGATAGTAAACCCAATACCGTGGTGGTAGTAAGATTCCTTCCATCTTCAAGATATCCTGAAAGCAGAGTTGATATTTCGCAGGCAGCAAATCACTACCTTGAGCAAAAAATCCCATTTGATTACTCATTTAGCCTGGAAGATGACAGCCGTTTTTACTGTTCTGAATTTATTGTGCGTGTTTTTGCAGATATTTTTGGTGATTCAATTTTCGACAGGCTTTACCCACCAGGTATTTCAGGGCTTGACAGATTGAAGTTTGGTATCTTCCTTGATCAGGACTTATTTGAAATTATTATCAATCATCATCAGCAATAGAAAATGGATTTTTTAATTGCTTAATGCTTTCTTGAATGTTTTAAGGCACCTTTCTCTTGCAAATTTATGTTCTATTATAGGTTCAGGATATTTTTCCGTGCCCGTTTCCGGAATCCATTTTTTGATGTAACTGTAGTCCTGGTCAAATTTCTTTTGTTGCGATTCGGGATTGAAAATCCTGAAATAGGGCGCCGCATCACAACCACTTCCGGCACTCCATTGCCACCCACCGTTATTGCTTGATAGCTCAAAGTCCAGCAGTTTCTCAGCAAACCATGCTTCGCCCCATCGCCAGTCGATAAGTAAATGTTTGGTTAAAAAGCTGGCAGTTATCATTCTTACACGGTTATGCATATAGCCTGTCTCTGCCAGCTGGCGCATACCTGCATCCACCATTGGATAGCCCGTTTTCCCTTCCTTCCAGCGTTCAAATTGCATTTTGTCGTTAAGCCATTCAATATTGTCATACTCCGGTTTAAAGGATTTATTAACCACCTGCGGATAATGCCATAATATCATGGCATAGAACTCGCGCCAGAGTAATTCATTTAAAAAAGTGTCATTATTCTCTAATGCTTTTTTTTCTAATTTTTTAAGACTTATTGTGCCAAAACGTAAATGAATTCCCAGCCGTGTGGTTCCTTCCTGAGCCGGATAGTCTCTGGTTTTATCGTAAGATTGAATAATACCATCCTTTTTATCTTTTTCAGGAAATTCAATTTGCGAGGGTTTAAAACCAATTTCCTTCAGATCTGGAAATTTCACATCATAGGGTATTGTAAAACTTGTAAGAAAATCTTCCGAAGGGTATGATCTAAGATGGTCTTTCGTTAATACTTGCCTGAACTTTCTTCCGTAAGGTGAGAATACATGATAAGGTGTACCATCATTTTTCAAAACTTCATCCTTTTCAAATAGCAGATGGTCCAGATAAGAATGAAAATCAATATCCTTTGATTTCAGAAACTCTTTTATTTTTTTATCACGCTCAATACCGTAAGGCTCATGGTCCTTGTTGCAATAAACTGCTTTAATGTGATAATCATTAGTTAGTTTTTTGAAAATATCAAATGGTTTACCTTTCACAACCAGCATACTATGTTGCCTGGTTTGCAATTCATTTTGCATTTTCTTTACACTGTCGTAGATAAACTCTACACGTGCATCATTTTCAGGAAGGCTATCTGTAATATCGGTATCAAAAATAAAAAGTGGGATAACATCTTCGCTGTTTTTCAGGGCAAAATAGAGTCCTTTATTATCTTTTAGCCGCAAATCGCGGCGAAACCAGAAAATATTTACTGTTGATTTTTTTGTCATTACATTAAGATTTTTACAAATAACAATGTGCAATAGCTAATGGTTTTATTTTAGTTTTAAATTATAAGCCAATAGTTGGTTTTTAAACTATCAATGTTACCGTGGCAATGTGGTTGTTAAAAAAGCTAAAACAAAGTGAAAATTCTTTTAATCGGTTTTTTTTGCTTGCATGTTAATAATTTTTACTGCAGGAAACATATGTCAGAACTTGTAATGCTTTTTTTGCCAGTTTCCTACATCCCAATTTAATCTAAAAAAACCGGAGGCAAGTAAATTGTTGATTAACTTTACTGTTCACTAAAAAAATATTATCACATAAAGTTTGTTATCAGTATATATAATTATAGTTTTCAGCGTTTAGTCATTTACATAAGAGAAGGTTACCAATTAATTCAAAAATGAGGAACAGGAACATAGGTGAGAAGCATCTTAAGAATAAGATTTTTTTGAGTTACATCCTGATAATTGCACTCATCTCCTCAATTATATATTTTACGTTTAATAGCTTTCAGCAACTTACCGAATCGTCTGATGCTCTGGCACAGCCTAATCCGCGTATTGGTTTACTTCACAAAATGATTTTCACAATTTACAATGCTGAAAGCAATATCAGATCTTATACCCTGAATGAAGACGAAGAAATACTTAATGCTTACTTTGTCGAACTTTCAAGAATCAATGAAATGGTAGATTCCTTATATCTACTGGCCGGTAACGATTCATTCTTTCTGCAAACCATCGATTCTATCAATATTCAACTTCTGAAAAAAACTCAACTGCTTGAGCAGTTTATTGAATTGAAAAGAGATGATCAAAACTCAATTTTTTATCAAAGAGCACTAAAAGAGATTGTTCAAATCACAGAAAAGGATAGCAGGGTAAAGGAAATAACCCATCAAACCATTGTTGAGCCACAACAACCGGAAATACCCACAGAAGCAACATCTGAAGAAATTGCAGAGGAACGCCAATCCGGATTTAGTAGATTCTGGAACTCGATTTTCAGAAGAGGTGATCAAGAGCCTGATGATGAAATGTTTGCTGATGAGCTTGAAGAGGAGTCTGTTGATTCTCTTGAAGCAATTGCCATAGAGCAAATAAGAACAGATTCTATTATAACCATATACAGAGATACCGATGAGCTTAAGGATGATCTGGAAAACACACTTATGCGATTAGCACGATCTATGATGCAAAAACAGGAAGAGCTCCTTATGGAAGAGAATCGGCTACTCATTGAGGATAAGAAAATAATGGACAGAATCTGGGCATATGTTACCATGCTTGAAGATTACGAAAGAGTAAATGCCGTAAGAGAAGCTCAAAATGCCCATAGTACAGTGAAATCTACAACGGAAAAGATTTTTATTATTGTAATTTTTTCACTACTGGTATTAATTGCCTTTTCATTGTTTGTTATCTCAGATATAAATAAAAGCAGGTTTTATAAAAATCAACTTGAACATGCCAAAAACAGAGCCGAAGATTTGTTGCAGGTAAAACGTAGATTTATGGCCAATATATCCCATGAAATACGTACACCTCTCAATAGTATTATTGGATTTTCAAAGCAATTAGAAAAAAAGCACCATGAAAAAGAACAAAAAACCTTTGTAAATGCTATTAATCAATCATCCGTTCATTTGCTCAATATGGTTAATGACATCCTGGATTTCTCTAAAATTGAAGCAGGAAAAATATATCTTGAAGACACTTACCTGAACATCAAAGATGTAGCTGAAGAAGTTCATAATACACTGCATATTATAGCTAAAGAAAAAAAGCTTCATTTTACTATTAATACAAAAAATCTGAACAATTATCATGTGTCGGGAGATCCCATTCGTATCAGACAAATTTTACTCAATATTGCCGGCAATGCCATTAAGTTTACTGAAAAAGGTTCGGTAAAGATGTTTTTATCAGATTATGTGAAGATAGAAAATCCTGATATCAGCTATGTAAGTGTAAAAATCACAGATACCGGAGTAGGAATTGCACCAGCAGACCAGAAAAGAATATTTGAAGAATTTGCGCAGAGCGACAATCAGGTCAGCAGAAAATTCGGGGGTACAGGCCTTGGATTGTCAATCAGCAAAAAGCTTGTTGAATTAATGAGCGGGAGCATTGATTTGGTAAGCCGTAAAGGGAAAGGTACCACCTTTACCATTCATTTACCATTAAAAATTGCGGAGAAACCTGATAAAAAGTTAACAATAGAGCCATTAAAGACAGATAAAAAACTAACTGCTAAGATACTGTTGGTTGAAGATGATAAGCTTAATCGGCTATTATTGAAGTCTGTATTTACTGATTTTCCCAAAATAAGTTTAACTGAAGCCGAAGATGCAATAAAGGGTCTAGAGCTTATCCAAAATGTAAAATTTAATTTAATCATAACAGATATACAGATGCCCGGAATGAGTGGTATTGAAATGGTCAGGGAAATGAAACAACTTCCTGATTCAATAAATTACAGAACCCCGATTCTGGCATTTACAGCTGATATTACCCAGGAAAATATAATTGAAATACAGCAAAACGGAATTGATGATTTTATTCCAAAACCGGTTGATGAAGATCAATTGATGAACAAAATTAGCGGCCTGCTGAAGGTGGAGAGAAATTTTAATTTAACTGAAGAGTTTGATGAGAAAAACCATCAGGAAAACCTTATTGTTAATGAGAAAAATACTTCCGGCCCCGTCCATAATTTATACGATCTGGCAGGTTTGAAAAGGTTTACAGGTAATGATACGAAATCTTTAACCATGTTAATGGAAGCGTTTATAGAAGATACTGAAAAACACATCTCAGAGCTACAGGAAGGTATAAAACTTAAAAACCTGCAAAGCATATCTCAGGTAGCACATAAAATGTCAAATATGCTTGAAATCCTGATAGTTAATGATACAATACAATCCCTGAAAAACCTCAGCAGAATAAAAGAAAATAAAATTTCAGATCAGGAAATTGAAGAAAATGTAGCTCAGCTAATTGGGATAAGCAAAAAACTATTGATTAACCTTAAAGCTGATCTTGAAGAGCTAACTGTCAAGGATGTATAAGAATTCTCTCCGGGATTTAAACTCTGATTACCCCTTCTTCCAATACAACATAAGGAATGTAGTTTCCATTGTTTCTCTTAAGAAAACTGGTATCCAGACCAGTGAATCTGGAAAAAGCGGGCAGGATAATATGGTTTTCTGAAACCAGGAAACTGGCTATTTTTAATGTTTGTCCATAGCTTGCTCTCAGTTTAACCCCCGGATGTATATGGCCGGAAATGGTATGATTTTGACCGTCTTCAGGATGATGCACAAATGTAATGGGTCCTATGCTGAGTGATTCTGAAATTTGAAATGGTAATTCCGTATGGATATTATTCACTGATTTATCGTGATTTCCCTTTACGATGTTCCATTGTAAATCGG
>SKSE01000285.1 GCA_007118135.1 Bacteroidales bacterium
ATACTAACAAGATACTGCGGTAAACCCTTAGGGAAATTTTAGTAAATTAACGAATTGACTGAAGTTGATATCTAAACTATATTTGATTAATTAAAGTTCTTTAAGGATTTGATTACAATTTATATCGATATATAAAACAAGCAACTTGCCCGACATTAATTGGCAACTGAAGTGTTTAGAGATTAGATTAAGTAATGAAAGATTGTGAGAGATGACAGCAGTTGGAAAGAAAACCTAAATTTGAAGTTGCCGGAGAGTTGACAAAAAAATCAAATGTTGTCGGATACATATTGAGATATTAAGCGTCAAATTCTCTCTGAATGGGGAGGTATCAGAGTTTTATAATGAACGGCAAGTTGCTATTTTTAAGTTCTTAAAATGTTTGTTTGATTAAATATTAATAAAATTGGATTTCTATCTAACAGAAATTCATGTTTTTGGTTTTATTGTTTTACAGTGTTAGTGGTGTGAGGGTTGTCTTTGTGAAAAGACAACCCTTTTTGTTTTGAAAAGTATAGAGTTTTAATATTATTTTTTAAGGTTGCTTATCATAAAAACAGCTTCTTTGTTTAGAGGCTTATTTAAAAAATGAATAACAAAAGGGTTTTCCATGGCTCTGTTATAATCATCATAATCAATTGAAGATGACAACATTACAATTTTAGTTTTTCGATGGATCGTGTCGGGTAGTTCATCAAACATATCAAGAAATCCAAAACCATCAGTTTCGGGCATTCTGATATCAAGAAAAATCAGGTCTGGAATATTTTCAGGGTCAGAAACAGCTGTTATTTTAAGCCAATCAAATGCAGCAACTGCCGATTTCTTTATAGTTACTGACTTTGATAAACCTGCATTTTCAATTACTTTTCGGTTGACCAGATTGTCAATATCACTATCATCAATTAATAATATTTTTTCCAAAATCATGGATATTGTTTTACCGGTAAATTGATCTCTGCACTAAGGTTTGATATGGATTTTGTTTAAAAGTATTCAGCATCTACAGTATTCATCTGAAAAAGCCTGGGTTCATTTTTTGAGTAATTGGGTAATTCTACAACAAAAGTAGTTCCCTGACCAGGTTGGGATTTTACCTTAATTTTTCCCTCCAATTTTTCAATAATCTCTTTAACAATATAAAGTCCTATGCCGCTACCCGTGCTTTTTTCAGTTGCTCTGTAAAACATTTCGTAAACCTTTGGAATATGTTTTTGATGAATCCCTGAGCCATTATCACGTATGGTAATCACTGCGTTCACAGGCGATGTTTTCACACTCACTTTAACAAAAGGCTCTGGTTGATCAAAGTTATGAAACCTTATGCAATTGGATATCAGATTATTAAGCACTATATGTATACGATTTTTATCGGAAAAGAAGGATATACCATTTTTTACATCTAAACTAAACTTAACTTTTTCAAAGTTCTCGAGATAAGAGTGATTTTGAATTGACTCTTCTACAAATCTTTTAAAATCAATATTCTCATAGACTATATCAGATCTTGAATTTCTTGAATAATCAATAATATCGTGAATAATTTTATCCAGTCGACCTATAGTATCTTTAATCATATTCAGATAGTTCTCAAGTTCGTTGGATTTCAATTCTGTTTCAAGTAAATTGATCAACCCAAGTACTGACATCAAGGGAGAACGTAATTCATGTGATGTACTGTAAACAAAACGATCAAGCTCTTCATTGGTTTTTTGTAATTGTTTATTGTTTTCCCTGAGTGTATTTTCAACCTCCTTGGTTTCGGTTATATCACTCAAAACTGCAACAAAATGACTTGAAGAGTTACTACTATCTTTAACCGGTGCCATAAACAACAGACGCCATGATGTTTTTTCCTTACCATTTCTGCATTCTATTTCTCCCCTGAAAGGCTTTTTATTTTTTAATGCATCCATGATACTGTCTTTTGCAGTCAGATTGACAGGGCATCCAATTACATTGATAAACTCGTTACCAATTATTTCATCTTCAGTATATCCGGTAATATTGGAAAGTTCTTTATTTGTATAGATTACAGGATAGTTTTCATGATTATCTTCAAGTATCAAAATACCTTCGAGAGCGGATTCCATAGCACTTTTCTGAAGCTTCAAAGTTTCTTCTGCTTTTCTTCTTTCCGTAATATCATAGCAGGAACCTATAAAACCTGCAAACTTTCCTTCAAGATTATAGAGAGGTCTGCCTGCATTGATAACCCACCGGTATTCTCCTGATTTATACTTTAACCTGTGTTCAAGCTGGAAAGATTCTTTCTTCAGATAAGCGTCAAGTAAAGTTGAGAGAAATGCACCCACATCAGCCATATGAATCTTTTCAACCCAGTCGGTTTGTAATTCTGTATCGAGGTCATTACCTGTAAACTCAAGCCATGTTTTATTAAAATAATCTGCCCTTTTCGATGTATTGGTTTTCCAGATCATACTAGGAAAATCGCCCAAAAGCGTAAGATAAAAGTCTCTGGCGCGCTTAAGTGTTTCTTCATTTCTTTTCTGTCGGGTAATATCTCTGCAAAGAACTGTAACCCCATCAGCAACACCACAAGCATTTTTTCGGGGAGATATTCTTGCACTATACCAAAGCTGCGCTCCAAAAGCTTCGAGATAATAGTCGATTTGCTCCGGCTTATCATCTTCGATAACCCGTTCAATAGTCTGTAGGTATTTCTTTGCAACATCAAGCGGAAAGCCCACATCATAAATATTCTTACCCACAAAAGCATCGCTGGATAAAGCAAGATTACTTTGATCTGATGGCTGATAATACTCAATAAAGTCGCCCTCTTTATTAAGGGTAAAGAACATATCGTCTATTGACTCAAGCGTACTGCGGAGCATTTCATGCTGTTCATGAAACATCTGATCTGCTTTCTCTTTTTCAGTTATGTCATGAATATTGAAATATATCAATTGCTTATTACCTACACTTATTTTATTGACAAAATACTCAAGCTCAACAGCTTCATTATCAACAAAATATTTGAGTTTAAGGTAAGAATTCTGTCCTAGTACAACTTTTCTGATTTCTTCATGTATTATCTCCAGTTCTTCGGGGTGAAGCTTACCAAGGCTACTTCCCTTAAGTTCATTAAGAGAAATTTTATAGATAAAAGCAGCACTAATATTGGCATCAATTATTCTAAAGTTCTGAGGATCCAGTACAATTTTGGGTTGCAGGCTGTTTAAAAACAAACTTCGGTAAAGTTCTTCCTGGTCGATTGATTTACCGGTCTTATTCGTAACTTTTTTTGAAGAATGATGAAGTAATAATTTTAATACTCCTTGTTTTACAGGTTTATGAATAAAGGTAACATTTTCGGGTATATCCAAATTTGAGGCAGCAAGAGTATCCTTTTCTTCCAACAACAGCAATAGAGATGGGAGATTACTCAATACTTCAGCATTCCCATTCTTGTAAAGATGAGAAAAGCTATCAAAATCCATTAACCAGGGATATGTGGTGTTTACAAGTTTGCAGCGTATTTTGGGGTCTGATAAACTGGCTTTATCTATGGGTGTAACCAGTTCATTATTATCTTGTAAAAACTTTTTTACCTCAGTACAAATAGATTTCTCATAAGCAGTTAAATAAAACCTCGTCAAATTATTGTCGGATATCATTTACAGTGTATAATGGGTTCATTTTTTTTATTTTTTAGCATGCAAGCCACATTCTTTGGTTTCCGGATTTTCCCACCACCATCTGCCGCTTCTCACATCTTCACCCGGCATGATTGCCCTGGTGCAGGGTTGACATCCAATACTGGGAAATCCTTTATCGTGCAATGTGTTATATGGTATTTTGTTTTCATTTACAAAATCCCATGTTTGTTTTTCAGTCCATTCAAGCAAAGGATTAACTTTTATCAGTTGATTACCTTCATCCCACTCTATCACCTGCATATCCTTTCGGGTAGGCGATTGTTCACGTCTTAATCCGGTAATCCATGCATTCATTCCTTCCAGCGCTCTTTTTAGCGGTTTAATTTTTCTGATTCCACAACAAAGCTTTCTGTTATCGATACTATGGTAGAAAAGATTAATTCCCTTTTCATTAACCATTTTTTCAACCTCCTGTGCATCAGGGAAAATTATATGTATTTTAATATTATAACGTGCTTGTGTTTTCTCAATAATTTCATAGGTTTCAGGAAACATCCTACCTGTATCAAGAGTAAATACTTCAATCGGTAACTGATTTTCAGCAATAAAATGTGTTATCACCTGGTCTTCTACTCCCATGCTCGATGCAAACCTGATTTTTAGCTTAAATTCTTCTGATACATATTTTAAAGTTTCTGCAACACTTTTCCCTTTAATTTTTTCATTTAGTTGATTAGCTGTTCTTTTATCCATTATCTATAAGTTTTCAATCCGGATTAACTACCGTTTCTTCAGATATCAGTTAATTGAAATGTTTCTTTGGCCCGAACACCTTTTGGGGTTTCTTCGAGTGAGCAGCATTCATAATGGTAATCATGCTCGAAATACAGTATATAATCGTTTTTAACGGCACGCTTGAGAAACTCATCTTTCTCTTCCATTGATTTTACAGGGTCAACATCATAACTGGGTACATAAGCCAACGGAATATTAAATACAGATGAAATAAAATCTGCCATGTAAACCAAAGTTCTATCATTATACTGAATAAATGGAATAATTTGACCCAATGTATGTCCGTTTTTTATTTCCAGGTCAATTCCCTTGCAAAAAGCAGTATTGTTATGAATCAACTCAAGCCTGCCATCTTCGTAAAGATGCACAAAGTTTTCCGGAAAATAGGAAGCTTTTTCTCTGGGGTTTGGATTATTAGCGGTTTCCCATTGGGCTTTTGAACAATAATAAGTAGCATTAGGGAAAACCGCAACAGGTGTTTTATTGTCACCGACCCATTTTACCGCACCTCCAACATGGTCAAAATGGAGATGTGTGAGTATAACATCTGTTATATCATTAGCCTTATACCCCTGATATTCAAGGGATTTCTCCAGTCCAATTCTGTCAAAAAGGTGAAAATAACTATAATACTTCTCACTTTGTTTATTCCCCAAACCTGTATCAACAAGAATACGGCGGTCACCGGTATCGATAAGTAAACACCTTGATGACAATTTTACCATATTATTCTCATCACAGGGTACATGCTTTGACCAAATGCTTTTAGGAACAACCCCAAAACATGCACCTCCATCCATCTTAAAGTTCTCAGGAACAATAGTATATAACTCCATGAATATCAATAATTTACAGCTATATTTCTTTGAAAAAATCGAATTATTATATCATATAAAAGGAATACAAAATAGTGGTTATTATTGTTTAAAAAACTTATCAAACCATTTTAATGTAAGCAAAAATACGAAAAATGAAGCGAGTAAAACTCCGTGACTCTTGGTAATTGGCTAAGTAGTTAACACATACAGATGTGCATTATCTGCCTGATTAGTTTTGTAAAACATTTAACTTTACATTTGAAAAATATTTCACATTTTGCATCTTCGAATTAATTTAAACAAGGCTGATCTAAAATTAACACGATTTCTGAAAACCATGAAAGTTCACTTTATTGCCATAGGAGGAAGTGCCATGCATAATCTTGCCATTGCACTCCACAAAAAAGGTTACCAGGTTACCGGTTCTGATGATGAAATTTTTGAACCATCAAAGAGTCGATTGCAGAAATATGGATTATTACCATCTCAAACAGGGTGGGATGAAAATAAAATACATGACGGGCTCGATGCTGTAATATTGGGTATGCATGCAAAGGAGGATAATCCTGAGTTAAAAAAGGCCAAAGATCTTAAACTTAAGATTTTCTCATACCCCGAGTTTCTGTACGAACAATCAAAAAACAAGAATCGGATTGTAATTGGTGGAAGCCATGGCAAAACCACCATCACATCAATGATTTTGCATGTTTTGCAGTACCATGACATCCAAACCGACTACATGGTGGGTGCGCAGCTTGATGGCTTTGATGTTATGGTAAAACTAAGTGATGATGCCCCGCATATAGTTCTGGAAGGTGATGAATATCTCAGTTCACCTCTTGACTCAAGACCGAAGTTTCATCTTTACAAACCAAATATAGCACTCATAAGTGGCATTGCCTGGGATCACATCAATGTTTTTCCCACTTTTGAAAACTATCTTGAGCAATTCAGGATTTTTATTGAAAAAATTGAAAAATACGGAAAGCTGGCATATTGCGAAGCTGATGAGGTGGTAAAAGAACTTTGTAAAAATAACCCGAGGAAAGATATCTGTCACTTGCCATACAAATTACCTGAATACATAACTAAAGAGGGAATTACTTACATAAATTTTTATGATAACCTTTATCCACTGATGGTTTTCGGCGAGCATAACCTGCTCAATATTTCAGGAGCAATGACGGTTTGCAAGCAACTGGGTGTTTCAGAGGATATGTTTCTTGAAGCTATTGGCAGTTTTAAGGGAGCCAGTAATCGTATGCAAATGTTGGCAAAAAAAGAAAGTGTAGTAGTATTCAAGGATTTTGCTCATGCACCCTCCAAATTAAAAGCCACTATACATGCAGTAAAATCGCAATTTCCCCGAAGGCGACTTTTTGCTTTTATGGAACTGCATACCTACAGCAGCTTAAGTAAGAATTTTCTTGATCAATATGCCGGTACTATGGAACTTGCAGATGAAGCCATTGTTTTTTATAATCCTGAAGCCATTAAATTAAAAAGATTACCCTTCATAAGTCTTGATATGATTTATGATGCCTTCGGTAAAGAAAACCTGAAAATATTCAGCAACCCGAAAAAACTAAAAAAAGAAATAATGAGTAAGAAACAGAAAAATGCGGCCTACCTTATCATGACAAGTGCAAACTTTGGAAACCTTGATGTGCAGAAAATTGCAAATGATTTAACTCAGTAAAATCAAATCAGGATAATTATTATGACTCAAATAAGTCCTACCATTGAAGAAACCTGGAAAGAAGTCCTTACCGGAGAATTTCAGAAACCCTATTTCCCTGTGCTCA
>SKSE01000200.1 GCA_007118135.1 Bacteroidales bacterium
CAGGATACTGAAATTCATTTCGATGACGATACGGTGATTTCAAGAGATGAACTCACTATTGTCATGGGACCCTGCTCGGTTGAAAACGAAGAGCAGGTAATAAAAACCGTTGAGTTTCTGAAAGAAAACAATATCAAATTTATGCGCGGCGGAATATTTAAGCCCCGTAGCTCACCTTACTCTTTCAGGGGTCTGGGGATAGACGGACTTAAGTTTTTTTCGTCCCACTGCCGGGCCAATGGTATAAAAGTAGTAAGTGAAGTGATGCAGGTATCCCAGATTGAACCCATGTATGAATATGTGGATGTTTTTCAGGTGGGAACGCGCAATTCGCAAAATTACAACCTGCTGGATGAGCTGGGCAAAACGGATAAACCCGTATTACTCAAGCGTGGAATGTCCGGCACTTTGCAGGAGTTTCTGGCTTCTGCAGAATATATCTTCTCCAACGGAAACGAAAACATCATCCTTTGCGAGCGGGGTATCCGTACCTTTGAAAAAGCTTACCGCAATACCATGGATTTGAATGCCATTCCCTATTTACGTGACAAGAGCCACCTGCCCGTTTTTAGTGATCCTTCGCATGGTGTGGGAATACGCAGTTATGTGGAACCCATTGCACTGGCATCAGTTATGGCAGGTGCAGATGGTGTGCTTATTGAAATTCATGAATGCCCTCCAAAGGCCTTCTCAGATGGCGATCAAACCCTTGATTTTTTTCAGGCTAGCCGTGCCATTCAAAGACTGAGAGAAACCATGAACCTTAGAAAAAAACTTGTTGTGGAATGATTTTAATATCATCCTGAAAAATGAATTGGTCCGTTGAGCCTGCCGAAACGACTTATGGTTTAAGGTCATTCTGGCATCTCTGCTAACTAGTATTCAGCAAATCCAACGTATACCAATAGCAAAAGCTTTCTTATTTTTATTTAGACTAATTCTTTATAACTTTGCAGGAAAAATCTAACTATGATCAGATTACCTGCAAATACTTCATTACTTTCTTCTGTAATCATTTCTATTCTTTTACTAGCTGTATCATGCAGTTCAGATACTAATGTAGTAAATATTTATTCAGGCCGCCATTACCAGGTCGATGAACAGCTTTTTCGTGAATTTACAAGGCAAACAGGAATCCGTGTAAATCTGATTAAAGCAGATACTGATCAGTTGATCAACCGCCTTGAACTTGAGGGCCCTAATACACCCGCTGATGTATTCATAACAGCCGATGCCGGTCGTATGATACATAGTATGGAAAAAGGATTGCTTCAGCCCATGAATACTGAAATTATTGATCAAGTGGTTCCCACCAGCCTAAGGGATCCTGATTTTTACTGGACAGGATTTACAAAACGGGCGAGGGTTTTTGTATATGAAAAGTCAAGGGTTAGCCCTGATGAACTCTCTTCTTACGAGGAACTCACATCAGAAAACTGGCAGGGCAGAGTGCTTGTAAGATCATCCCAGAATCATTACAACCAAACCCTGATGGCTTCTGTTGTTGCTGCACATGGTCAGGAAGGTGCTTTAGATTGGGCGAAGGGTATAGTTAACAATATGGCACAACCACCCCGGGGCAATGACCGTGATCAGGTAAAAGCCATTGCAGCAGGTACGGGTGATGTTGCTATTGTTAACACCTATTATATGGGACTGCTTCTTAACTCACCTAACCAGGAAGAGCGCAATATTGCACAACAGATGGGAATTTACTTTCCCAACCAGGATGACCGGGGTACACACATTAATATAAGTGGAATCGGAATTACTGCACATGCATCTAACCAAGAAAATGCCCAGAAGCTTATAGAGTTCCTTTTGAGCCCCCCATCTCAAATGGTTTTTGCAGAGCAAAACTATGAGTATCCTGTAAACAAGGATGTTGCATGGCCTGAATTGCTCCAGGAATGGGGCCGGTTCAAGTCCGATACAATACCACTGGATCAGCTGGGAAAACATCTGCAACCGGGAATGATTATTTTTAACCGGGCAGGATGGAACTAATAAAATGAACCTGAAAATAATATTGCCCATATTATCCTTGCAAACACACAGGCAATTAACAAATCCATGGATTTGGGGAACCTTGTTTGCCGCTTTTATAATTGCTCTTCCTCTTTTAGTGGTATTTTCAAATATTCTTATACCTGGCGATGAAACCTGGCGCCATATACTTAAAAATCTGATTCCCACTTATGTACTGAATACCATCTTACTGATGTCTGGAGTGGCGGTAATTACTTTCATTATAGGTGTTAGCACTGCATGGCTTGTAAGTATGCATAGATTTCCCGGATACCGGTTTTTCAGTTGGGCATTAATACTGCCCATTGCATTACCCGCTTATATCAGTGGGTTCACATGGGCGGGAATTCTGGATTATACTTCCCCGGTTTATGTTTTCTTCAGAAATCATTTGGGAATAGATACCGGACAATATTTATTTTTCAATATTCTTTCACTTCCCGGAGCCATTATAATTCTGTCACTTGCCTTTTACCCTTACGTATTTCTTATCAGTCGGGCATATTTTTCAAGGCAGTCATCTGCATTATTTGAGGTAGCTTCATCTCTTGGAAGAAAAAAGAGTCAGATATTTTTTAAGGTTGCCCTGCCCATGGCAAGGCCGGCAATTGTAGCGGGTATCTCACTGGCACTGATGGAGGTTTTAAATGATTATGGACTGGCAAGGTATTTTGGTGTAGATACTTTTACCACAGGAATCTTTACTGCGTGGTTTTCATTTTCACACCCACAGAGTGCACTGAAGTTATCGGCATACCTTATGGTTTTTGTTCTAATGTTGATCATCATTGAAAGAGTTCAAAGGGGCAAAATGCGATACGATATGCTCGGCAGTGCTTATCGCCCCGTTAATCCCACAAAACTAAGCAGAACAGGATCCATACTGGCGATAATCATTTGCCTTATTCCTTTTATGCTGGGCTTTGTCATTCCATTGTTGATGCTTTTGTACTGGAGCAGTTTAACCTATTCTTATGTTCTGGATTACCGTTTTACCGAATTGCTTTTCAACAGTTTCCTGCTTGCAGGTATTGCATCGTTAGTGGTTACTTTGTTTGCATTGTTTATTGCCTTTACGGTGAAGAGTTTTCCTTCCCGCTTTGTAAAATTCCTGTCACGTATTGCCACATTGGGTTATGCATTGCCGGGAGCAGTGGTGGCAATCGGAATTTTAATACCATTTTTATGGATTGACAGTCACTTTGCATTTCTCTCGCAACCAGGCATGCGTATTGCCATTACAGGCACCTGGTTTGCACTCATATTTGCTTACCTTGTAAGATTTATGGCTGTGGGATATAACAGCATTGACAGCGGCATGGAAAAAATCTCACCATCCCTGGATGAAGCATCCCGCTCATTGGGCATGTCAAACATGAAAACACTTGGAAAGATTCATATACCCCTACTGAGCGGATCGATGGTAAGTGCTGCCTTGTTGGTATTCATTGATGTACTAAAAGAGTTGCCACTAACATTGATACTCCGTCCTTTCAACTTTGATACCTTGGCTATCAGGGCCTTCGAATTTGCATCGGATGAAAGGGTTGCAGAGGCTGCTCCGGCATCCATTATTATTATCATTACCGGAATGATACCGGTGTTTTTGCTAAACAGGTTAATGGGAAGAAAAGGTTAAGGATTAGGTTAAGGTTAAGGATTAGGTTAAGTTTTAGAAATTATGAATATACTGGAATTAAGAAATGTTACGAAAAGATTTCCTGAATCGCAGGTACCTGCGGTTGATGACTTCAGTCTTGATGTTGAGCATGGTGAGATTGTTGCCTTGCTTGGTGAAAGTGGTTGTGGTAAAACCACCATTCTCAGGATGATTGCAGGATTTGAAGTTCCTTCAGGTGGAATTATCAGAATCAATGGAGAAGCTGTAAGTGGCAGTGGAATCTTTATTGAACCACAAAACAGGAAGGTAGGAATTGTTTTTCAGGATTATGCACTTTTCCCACACAAAACCGTTTGGGAGAATATCACATTCGGGCTTTACAGGTTATCAAAACCTGATGCAACGAATAAAGCAAATGATATTATTGTTCTCAGTGGTTTGCAGGGTCTTGAACAAAGATACCCGCATCAGCTTTCAGGAGGCCAAAAACAAAGAGTGGCTCTTGCAAGGGCAATGGCCCCCGAGCCCAAACTAATCCTTTTTGATGAGCCATTCAGCAATATCGACAGCATGCGTAAACACCAGATGCGCGAAGACATAAGGGATATAATTAAGAAAACAGGAGCCACAGCAATTTTTGTAACTCATGATACCAGGGACGTAATGACCATTGCCGATAAAGTGTCTGTTATCAGGCAAGGAAAACTTATGCAAACCGATATTCCGGAAAAAATTTACACTTACCCTGCCAATTCATATGTGGCTGATTTTTTCGGGAAAACAAATTACATAAAAGCAAAAATCTCACCTGAAGGTTATGAAACGCCCATGGGAGTTATCCGAACCAAAACTTCCCTGCCGGCAAGCCTTAAAGATGTTGTACTTTCCATCAGACCCGAAGAGTTTACAATAAAAGACGAGAGCATGGGTTGTTTCTGCGGAAGCATTGTAAAAGAAAGATTTCTTGGAGAATACAAAGAACTTACCTGTAAGGTTGAAAACTCATCTGGTCCGGACACTGAAATTGTAATTTATGCTTCTCCGGCTGTTAAATGTGATGGTGAAAAGTGCTATTTCAAACCCAATGAAGGCAAAATCAATGTACTTAACGATGAATAAAAAAATTTGCCATTGACCATTACTGTTATTTAGAACGATTTCAAATTGAGCCAAATAAAGAATAATTAACGGGAAAACTAATCAAATTACAATATATTCGCATAAACCAAAACCAGTCCAGTTATGCGAAAATTATTATCATTTACCAGTCTGTTTTTTTTCTCCCTTGTATTATTCCAGGCATGCCAGCAGGCACCTCAGGAAACTTATGAAACTGAATGGCTGGGAGAGACCAAACAAGAGATCATCAACACCATTGAAGATCAGTTTCAGGGGTTCAGTCGTACCATGATGGAAGTTGGATACCGCTACAAGGAACTTTACTGGGCCGGACAGGACGGCAACTGGGAGTATGCTGCATACCAGATTGAACACATGGAAGAAGCAATGCAGGAAGGCTTCGTAAGACGCCCTGCACGTGAAGCATCTTCCCAGCAATTTATGTCAGTGGCTATTCCCGAAATTGAACAGATAGTTCAGGATGGTGACAAGGAAAGGTTCCTTCAAAACTTCACAAGATTCACTGCAAGTTGCAACACATGTCATGCCATGGAAGAAGTGGCATTCATGATTGTAAAAATTCCTGAAATACGCACTTCTGTAATACATTACTGATTTCAGATTTTACTATTAAAAATAATAAAGACAGGCATGCTGTGCAGGCTCAGGTGAGTTATGTGCAGGAATCATTAAGGACTGAATATTTTTAGGGTCATAATTTATTTTTAGTTCAGCAAGATTAAGCCTGAAAATTCTTTTCTTATAAGACCATCTAACCCGGTTTCAAAATAGCCTATTTATAGCGTTTAAATCTGTTGTATTATTTTGAAACATTATGAATAACACATCAAGGTCGCAAACAAGGTTTTTTTTCTTAATTTAGTCGCCTGAAAGTCTGAGATGTCTTTGTTTTCAATTGTTACAGAGTTTTTTTTGACACTAACATCCCCAAAGACAATCATTTAGGTACTCAGATTCCGAAATAAAGCAAAATCCATTTTGCCAAAAAACCAATAGTTTTTGGTGAACTTATACTAAAGCACATGGAGAGAACATCTTACCAATCAAAAATCGCCCATCTCAGAAAACAGATTTTTAAACCGTTTTTATTGATGGGACTGATGGCTTTGATAGCCCTCTTTTCCTTCTCATCATTCAATTCTGAAGATGAGCCCCTTCTTGCTGATACTATGGAAGTAGCCGATGAACTAATGGAAGAAATGCCTGAATTGCCGGAGGCCGACGCTGATGCCCCAACCACAGCAGAGCTTGCTGAAGAAACTGAACAACCCGGTTTTACTCGGGGCGAATATACCAGCCAGCAGATTCGCCGGGGAGAAAGACTCTTTAACGGGCTTGTACCTTTCCGCAGTGGCCAGCATGACTGTGCATCCTGCCATTATCTGCAACCCCAGCATGATATCAACTGGAATCCGGCTGCGTATGAAATGGCATTACTGTGGAGCAAAGACCCGGATTACAGCATAATGGATATTATGAATAACCCGGTGTCGATGAGATTAATGGAAGACCATGCAGGAATGAACATTACCGAAGAAGAACAACATTTGCTTGAAGCATATTACACAAAACTGATTGAAACAGGCCCGGGTGAGTTAAAAGCATATCCCATCAGGGCTTTTATTTTTTGGGGGCTGGGAGCTTTGATGTTGCTTGCACTTATAGATCTTATCATTACCCGTAAAATCAAGTTTAAAGGAATTCATATCCTGGTTTTACTCGTGGGTATTGCTGTTCACGGTCAGTTTGCCATGGCAGAGGCCCAAAACCTGGGAAGGACAAAAGGATACGCCCCCGATCAGCCCATTAAATTCTCACACCTGATACATGCAGGCGAAAATGACATTGATTGCCGCTACTGCCATTACATTGCCGATTATAGTCTTTCGGCAGGAATTCCTTCAAACAACGTTTGTTTGAATTGCCACAATGTAGTAAGGAGTGGAACGCTCAGTGGCAGTTTCGAGATTAATAAAATCCACAGGGCTGCCGAAACCGGAGAACCTATTGAATGGATAAGGGTTCATAAACTGCCCGATCACAGTTTCTTCAGTCATGCACAGCATGTAAATGCAGGTAACAGAGACTGTGCCGATTGCCATGGTGAAGTTGAAACCATGCACATTGTGCAGCAGGTGGAAGACCTTTCCATGGGCTGGTGTCTTACCTGCCA
>SKSE01000301.1 GCA_007118135.1 Bacteroidales bacterium
ATTATTGGCGTTGAAGGAGAAATTGAACTCCCCTACAAAAAAATCAGGCTTATTCAGTTAAGTATTGAAGAGGACTCCTGTCGCGAAATATCTGATATTGGGCACAGGCGTATTTATAAAACCGACCGTTTGGGTATGCCTCTTATTGAAACGGTAACATATCCTGATATGGTAAACCCTCAGGAAGTAGCCGATGCCTGTCAGTTTATCCGTTTTCTGAATCGTAGTACCGGCAAAGTTTTAACCGGCATGGGGGCCGCCCGTCAGGATGTGAATGTTAGCTGCCGTGGTGGTACCAGGGTTGAAATAAAAGGTGTGTCGAGAATAAGGCAAATACCTTTACTTACGCACAATGAAAGCTTCCGGCAGTGGGCACTGCTCAATGTCAGAGCACTGCTTCATAAAACTGTGAAAAAACCGGAATCATGGAAAATGCAGTCGCGTCGGCTGGATCCGGAGTATCTTGATCTGAAACCCAGGTTGGCAAAGCAGATAAAGGAAAATAACTGGCAAATGTATGCTGTGGGTTTGCCGGGGTTCAGGGGCATTCTGTCGCATTTCACTCAACCGGGTAAAATATTTGCTGACGAAATCAGCGACCGGCTTAAGGTAATCGCATGCCTTGAAAGACCCAATATGGATCATGAAGAAAGTCTTAAACCCATTTTAGGTGAAAGTAACTGGACATTGATTAAAAAACTGCTTAATGTCCGTTCCGACGACCCTCTTCTGGTATTCTGGGGTCCTGAAGATGATATGAAAACTGCACTTGAAACCGTTGACGAAAGGTGCAGATGGGCATTTAACGGAGTTCCCAACGAAACCCGTAAATCCATGCCCGATGGTACTACCATTTTTGAACGTGTCTTACCGGGTGCCGACCGCATGTATCCCGATACAGATTCTGCACCCATTCCATTAAAAGATGAGTATATTGACGAGTTAAGAAAAAGAATTCCGGCTGCTTCTATTGAAGCCTACAGGCAAATGCAGAAATGGGGTATACCGGATGATACCTATGAATACATTTTGAAAAAGGATCTTTTCCCCACATTGTATAAACTTATAGTCGGAATGAAGGAAAAACCTGTTTTTGCAGGGACACTCCTGGGGCACAAACTCAAACACATTGAAGGCCAGTATCCGACTTCCAAGGATTTTCATTTTGGTTTGATTACCATGCTGGTAAAAAAGATCAGGAATAAGAAACTGGATATGGCCATAATTGACGATCTGCTGCCGGTACTTTATCAACATCCCAAAATGGATTTTGATTCTTTACTCATCAGTGTGAAATATAAAACATATTCGGAAAATCAGATACTGGATGACATTCCCTTCCTTGAAACCAAGTATTGCACCATACGCAAAAGCAAGAGACCGGGAGCTAAAGCTGACTGGATCATGGGACACCTGCGAACCAAAGCACTGGGCAATGTGAGTCTGCAGGAATTAAGGAAAAAAGTGGGTGAAAACGGCTGTGAGTAGTTTAATAAACCAAAAATATACGATACCTATGGCAGAAGATTATTTTCAGGGGTATAAAAATACAGCTCTTAAGGTGCTGAAGAAATACAATGTCAGGGTTTGGGGGCAGTGTAAAATTGAAACTTCCAGGGGGAATTTTTCGGGAACTGTATTGCCCAGAGCCGAAAATGATGATGATACACATATTGTTTTGAAAATTGATACCGGATACAATGTGGGTATAGATGTGGGAACCATCATCTCGATGAAAGAGACCGGCTATAAAAAAGCCAATTATAAAATTCCTGAAAAAGAATTTCCTTATACCGAAGGCTTGCCCAGGGTAAAACTTATCGGCACCGGAGGAACCATTGCATCAAGACTTGATTACCGCACCGGTGCAGTAATACCGGCATTCAGTCCGGGTGAATTATATGGTGCTGTGCCTGAGCTGGCTGACATCTGCAATCTGACTACCGAAAAAGTTTTTGCTGTGTTCAGCGAAAATATGGGGCCGGAACAGTATAAAAAACTTGCTGTTGCCATTGGTAAAGAAATTGAGAACGGTATCCAGGGTATTGTAATAGGGCATGGAACTGATACCTTACACCATACTGCCGCAGCATTAACCTATATGATACAGGATTCACCTGTACCCATTGTATTGGTGGGTTCGCAGCGTTCGTCTGACAGGCCGTCATCAGATGCTGCTTTAAACCTTATGCATGCCTGCTATACAGCCGGGCATGGTGATATTGCTGAAGTTGTGGTTTGTATGTTCGGTCCCACATCTGACGAATATGCCCTGCTGCATCGTGGAACAAGAGTTCGCAAAATGCATTCATCCTATCGGAGCACATTCCGCACATTGGGAGATACACCACTTGCAAGGGTTACAAGGCAGGGTGTTTTTCCCATTAAGACTGATTACAACCCACGGCGAAAGGATAATAAGGTAAAGATTTTCCCTTATTTTGAAGAAAAGGTGGCCATGGTGTATTATTATCCCAATATGCTGCCTGACATGATAGATTCACTTGTTGAAAACGGCTATAAAGGCATCATCATTGCCGGTACCGGACTGGGACATGTTAACAAACCCCTTTATCCCGTACTTGAAAGAGCATGCAAAAAAGGTGTTGCAGTTTACATGACCGTGCAAACTCTCTGGGGTTACGTGCACATGTTTGTATACGAAACCGGCCGTGAGCTTATGGCTCTGGGAGTTGTGCCTGCCGAAAATATGTTGCCCGAAGTGGCCTACATTAAACTGGGTTGGGTCCTTGGCCAAACCACCGACCCTGATGAAGTAAAACGTATGATGCTGACTCCTATGCACGATGATATTACTCCCCGTGAACCCTACAACGGTTATCTGGTTTACCAGGGCGGTCTGCCCGAAGTGGAAGAGTTTATTAAAAAGTTCAGGAAGTAATTGTTTTTGCATTTGACCGTTTCGTCATGAACCATCCAAACATTGCAGCTGCAACTAAAGTCAGAACTGCTCCCATGGTATAAGAGATGTTTTTGGTTAATCCCAAACCCTCAGGTGCAAGAAAGATATAGGTTGTAACTACCATGGTCATAAACAGGGCAGGAATGAGAGTGATCCAGAAGTTTTTCTTTTCCCGGGCCAGATACACTGTGATAGTCCACAATACTATAGTAGCCAGTGTTTGATTTGACCAGGCAAAATAGCGCCAAATCACATCAAAATTAATCTGTGTAAGCAATAACCCTATAGTAAAGAGAGGAATACTAACCAGCAGACGGTTTTTAATTGGTCCCTGTTTAAGTTTTACAAAATCTGACACAATCAGGCGGGCACTACGGAAGGCAGTATCGCCTGATGTAATGGGAGCTGCTACAACTCCAAGCAGGGCAAGTATGGCTCCAGCCTTGCCCAATAGTGAAACGGCCACATCATTTACAACTATAGCAGCATTACCGTTATTAGCGATCATCACCTGGTTGAGTTCGTCAATGCCTCTAAAAAAGCTCATGGCAATGGTTGCCCATATCATGGCAACAATCGCTTCTGTGATCATGGCTCCGTAGAAAACCCTTCGGCCCAGTTTTTCATTGGAAAGGCACCGGGCCATTAGTGGTGATTGGGTTGCATGAAATCCTGAAATGGCACCACAGGCAATGGTAATGAAGAGCATGGGGAATATGGGGAACTGCTCTGCATTGGCCCGCATATTTGTCATGGTATCCAGAGTAAGCTCGGGCAGGGGGAAATCATTTATCAATAAGGCAGTTATCAGGCTAATAGCCATAAAAAGCAAAACGGCACCAAAGAAAGGATAAAAACGTCCGATCACCTTATCGATGGGAAGCATGGTGGCTAAAATATAATATAAAAATACTATTACTATCCAGAAATTCATACTGCCAAAGCCTTCAGTCATTCCCGAAAGAATCCTTGCAGGACCCATAATGAATACTGTACCTACCATGATCATTAAAAAAACAGTAAAGCCCCGCATAAATTGCCTGGTAAAGTTGCCCATGTAAATCCCGGCAATTTCTGTTATACTCAGGCCCTTGTGTTTAATTGAGAGCATCCCTGAAAAATAATCATGCACTGCTCCGGCAAAAATGGCTCCCAAAACTATCCAGATATACGCTACAGGCCCCCACATAGCCCCGGCAATAGCCCCAAAGATAGGCCCAAGACCTGCAATGTTTAAAAACTGAATCAAAAAAACCTTCCCCCACTTCATGGGCATATAGTCCACCCCATCGGGCATTGTTACTGCCGGTGTTTTTCTGTTTTCATCGGCGCCAAATACACGTTCAATATATAAAGCGTAAACGGCATATCCAATAATCAGAATAACAATAGAGACCAGGAATGTTACCATAATTCAGGTATTTTGGAATTTTAAGGTTTCAAAGTTAAAAATCTGTTAGCATTATAAGCAAGTTTTTTAATAATCCTGTTTATTTGAAGTCAATGAATCTAAATTCAAATTATTAGGTATTTATAAATAATACAGGTTAAGCCACTCCAAAGTAGAATTTTTAAAAAAGGTTATTCAGTGGTTCTGAGTCGGCTATAAGTGAATCAACGGCCCCATGCTTCTAATAATTCCTGGAATCATCTTTTTTGCACCGGTTTGAATATCAGAATTTTGTTCTGAGTCTTTTATAGTCTTTAAAATAGTTTTATGCCTGGTAAATATACATCCAGAATAAATTACATAAAACCATCCAGAATAAATTACATAAAACCTTCCAGAAAATGATTCCTTTTAAGCTAACTATGAGGGTCTTTTCGCCTGTGGTGTGTAAGAGGTAAGGCTGTCAATTTTGATGGGCTGCCTTTCCTTGATTGACTTACGCGCTGCCACACCAATAATTATTGACATAACCCCGTCGCGGGTGCCGGCTTCCTGGCCCAATGGATCAGGCATATTGGGGTCTTTGAATAGTTTGTCCATCATCAATGGGTCGCCACCCCAGTGGCCACCCTCTGCGTGATAGGCCTTAATCACCTGTTTTTTCTCATTGGTAAATCTGCCATTTGGCAGGAAAATGATATCCACATCATCTTTATAGCTATAGCCTCCCATTCGTAGCTCCAGTCGTCCCTTTGTTCCGTTGAAAGCGAGCCAGTAGCCATCGAAGTCTGAATCGCCATTGAGGGAATAGTTGAGCATGGCGCCATTGGCATACTTTACCACAGCTGCATGTTTTTCGTAGATGTCGATCTGGGGTCTGAATACGCAATTGTCGCGCACATAGCCGTCATAATGTTCATTGTCAGCATAGAGTCCTTTGTCAACTGCGCTCTGGTTGATATCCCAGTAGTAAGGGCATGTGTTGGTATGGGCACAGTTGCGGCAGTTTTTTCCCCTGAAGGGGTTTTTGGAGCCATAACGTTCCAGTGCACCATAGGCAAACACTTCTTCAGGATCAGAATCGAGCCACCAGTTGATCATATCGAAATGGTGGGTGGATTTATGGACCCATAGCGTACCCCCGCGATTGGTTTCTCCGTGCCAGCGCCTGAAATAGCGAGTGAGGTGGCTATGGTCGAGATTCCAATGGAAATCGGCTGAGAGAATGTCGCCCACCAGCCCGGACATCAGGATTTCCTTGATTTTTGCGCGGTAAGGAGGATAGCGGTAATTAAAGGTTACGATGACTTTTTTACCGGTTCTTTTTTCCGCGTCAACAATAGCCTGTGCCTTTACTTCGTCAATGGTAAGGGGTTTTTCGGTAATGATGTCGCATCCCAGTTCCATTCCCCTGATGATCACCTCATGGTGGGCAGAGTCTTCGGTAGTTACGATGAGGTTATCAGGTTTTTCCCTACGGATCATTTCATCCAGATCGGTATAAGTGTTGCAGTTGGTGCCTATAAAGCTTTTTGCAAATCTGAGTCTGCCGGGGTTGATATCGCACAAGCCAACCAGATCTACATAATTGCTGTAATCACGTAGTAGGTCACGGCCAAACATAAAAACACATCTTACTCCGGTCCCTACAACCGCTACTTTCATTTTATTCTGAGGGGCGTAAAATCCGGCAATATTGGCCGCAGGATTAACCAGAACGGTTCCGGCAGTAAGCACACTGGTGTTTCTGATAAACTTTCTTCTGTTCATGGGTAAAGGGTTTGATGTTTGAGTAATTTTGAAAGAGTATATTTTCTTAACACGATCGACCTGAAAGTATTTGTTAAGAGTTCAAAAATAAGAAATCTATTATCCGTTGTGAAGGATTTCTGTAATAAAAACCATAAAAAAAGCCCCCTGAAATTCAGGAGGCTAAGCTTTTAAACGTACCCGGAGCCGGGCTCGAACCGGCACGGCCGCAATGGCCACAGGATTTTAAGTCCTGGGTGTCTACCAATTCCACCATCCGGGCGTTTTTAAAGAGCTTTGCTATAAATCACCAAACCAAACTTATAGCTATAAAAAAACCTCTTTCCAGAGGTCTTTGAGCGGAAAACGAGACTCGAACTCGCGACCCCGACCTTGGCAAGGTCGTGCTCTACCAACTGAGCTATTTCCGCTTTTGATAAACGCGGTTGCAAATATACGCAAGATTTTTGAAATGCAAAAAAAAATTATGGACAGTAAAATTTTTTCAAAAAACAACCATAATATATACTCATTAAACCATTCAGAGTTTTATTATCTATTGAGTTCGGGAGTTTAATTGCCGGTATGTTTCATGCATTTGGCATAATGATTGTTCTCAAGCTAAATCTCAATATTATTTTAACCTTAACCAATCCTGCTATTAAATGCTGTTAAAATAGGTTGTTATTCATTTTTAATTTTTATATTTGTGCCCCTGAAAAAAAGCAGTAAAACCTGTAGAATAATCACTAAAACAACCTGAAAAACAGTTAATTCAGGGCAAGAAAAACTTAAACTAAATTATTTGAAATGAAAAAGATTTTTAGCATTGCTTTGTTGATGGTATTTTTCCTGGGGATGAATGCCACCGTTATTGCACAAAACAAATTTGGGCATATTGATACCAATGAACTGCTTCGCCTGATGCCCGGACGTGAAGAAGCTCAGGTAGAATTGGAAAGATATGCCCGTGAACTGGAAACTCAGTTTACTGCTATGCAAAGAGAATTCCAGACCAAATACCAGGACTACCTGGAAAATCAGGAAACTTTTTCACAGCTGATCAGGCAATCAAGAGAGCGTGAGCTTACCAGTCTTCAGGAAAGGATCATGGAATTTCAGGAATCAGCCCAGGAAGATCTGATGGCAAAGGAAAACCAACTACTTCAGCCCATAATTGAAAAGGCACGTAATGCTATTGAAGAAGTTGCCAAAGAAAACGGCTTTACGTATGTGTTTGATCGTGGCATGGGTGTTCTGCTTTATTCAGAGCCCAGCGATGACATTATGCCCAAGGTAAAAGCCAAGCTTGGAATTCAGTAAAACCCGTTATTCAAAAAAATATGCTGACCACTTTTTTTGCGGTCAGCATATTTTTTTTGCCTTTCCTTGAAATACTATTTCCGTGCGTCGAAGTGTTGTTCAAGCAGGCGGGCAACATATTTTCCGATAATGTCAAATTCCAGGTTCACAACCGAGCCTTTTTTGAAATCACCGAAATTGGTTACATCATAAGTAAAGGGTATGATGGCCACAGAAAAAACATTGGGTTCGGAATCAACTACCGTTAGACTTACACCATTAACTGAGATAGAACCTTTTTCAACAGTAATATTTTTCGGGCCCGGATCATACTCAAACCAGAATTTCCAGCTTCCGTCAAACTCCTCAACCCTTGTACAAATTGCTGTCTGGTCAACATGCCCCTGAACGATGTGCCCGTCGAGACGGCCATCTATACGCATGCATCTTTCCAGATTTACACGGTAGCCCACTTCCCAGGTGCGCATATTGGTTTTATCGAGAGTTTCCTGTATGGCCGTAACGGTATACTGTTTTTTCTCCTTGTCAACCTTCACCGTGGTGAGGCAAACACCATCGTGTGCAACGCTCTGGTCAATTTTAAGTTCCTGTGCAATGGAAGTTTCGATTGTGAAATGGATGTTTCCTCCTTCTTTTTCAATCCTGGCCACCTTTCCGGTGGTTTCTACAATACCTGTAAACATAATAAATTTGAATTTTTGATTTAACTAAGTATTTTCTGCAAAGTTAGTCTTGTTCTTCTTCAATATATAGAAATTTATCTCCTGTAAGTTCAACTATAGTTCTAAGCCACCACTCCGGATATTCTGGATGCACTACAATAGGATATTTGCCCCATTGATTAGTGAGAAACTCGCCTTCTTCTTCCTTTTTAATATTACCGTCAATATATTTTACCATCAAAAAACGGAAAAGTTCCTGCCAGCGTTCCACAGTATAATTTCCCATTGAGACACTGAAATCGGTAAGAAAATCTCTGGCCAGTTCAGGGTCTTTATTGTATAGTTCAAGTGCTGCCTTGTCGGTAGCGGGTACAAATTTCATGAATCGACTTTCCAGTTCTGACTGAACTTTTTGAATATCAGGCAATTTAAGGCTGTAGCGCAGGTAAGCAAAATGGGCTACCTTGTTAAATACCCAGAAGGCTGCATCTTCTTTATATTCTATTATACTTCCGTATCCTTCTCTGAATGTGTCAGGAGCTTTGCGCATTCCGGCATACATTGGAACGTATACACTTGTGTTGGTATCATCAACACCAAACCAGATAATTCCACCGATGGGTCCGGGAAATTCCCGCCTTGATTGTGTAATAAAAGAAAAGGCTGTTTGCTGTGTTGCAGTTGAACGTTCGTGGAAATAGGTTTTTCCATCAATTTCCCAGGTGAGAGGTCTCCAGCGATAGGGTTTACCCCATGGGCCTGCACCAATATCATGTGAAAGGTCAAAATCAGTTCCCTGAAGGTAATCGCGCTTAAAGTTGATGAGATCTTCAACAGAAAGCTTTCGGTCGGGCTTAACATAAAGCGGCATGCGATTTTTCAAATCAAAACCCATTGCATAATCCATGTATTGGTCCATGCCTGGTGCAACTTCTTTGAACATACTCCATACCCGGGCTTCGCAAAAGCGGGCAGCACCAAAATCAATGGGAGCATATACATCTGAAAAACTGAATCTGACATCATCACCATCATAATAGCCTTTCCGGCGGGCAAAATCTATAACATCATGAGAGTAAATGACTCTGATACCCGGTTCATGAAGTTTATCGAATTGCTGGTTGGTGATGGATTGTCTGCCATCGGCCAGCGGGAAGGTCATTATGCGGGCATGGTTGGCGTGGGCAGAAATATAACCATCAGGTATTCTTTTAGCAACCCACACAGCGCCTTTATCAGCATTGTAATAATCACCGGTGGCGGGGTCATATTGAAGATTAGTTCCTTTTCCGATGATCTCCATAATCCATACTTCATGCGGGTCGGCAATGGAGAATGATTCACCCAAGCTGTAATATCCATATTCATCGGCAAGTTCACCAATAATGCGTATGGCATCGCGTGCTGTAGGGGCCTGCATCAGCGCCAGTTGCATAAGACCGGTATAGTCAACTCCACCGGTTGTGTCGAAGAGTTCACGATGTCCGCCAAAGGTACTTTCGCCAATTGCCACCTGTTTTTCGTTAATGTAACCTACAACATGATATGTGCTTTCGGGGAGCGGAATTTTTGCCAGGGGTTTATGACTGCCCCGGTAATATGCCTGGAAGTAGGAACCAGGTGCTTTGGGACCACCCTCAAAGATATATAACTCACCATAGCGGATATGCGAATCGGCAGCATAGCTTATCATAGAAGAGCCGTCGGCTGATGCCCCGGGAGTTACCAGATAACTTGTACAAGCCAGCACCGGTAAAGCCAGAAGTTGAAACAATATAGCAGTTAAGAATACATTCCTGTTCATTTGAATTTGTTTTTTGTTACGGATTATTAAGAAGGCAAACCTACGCAAAATTTTTTAAAAGCATCATGTTTTTCCATCAGGTCAAACCCTACAGATACTTTGATATTAAGTAATCCCAGGATGCATAAACAATAAAACCGCCTGTTTGCGGCAGGCGGCTCAGGGGGTAAAAGTATTAAATCAGGAACTTTTTCTGAATCTTAAAAACATAAAGGTAATTATCAATATCATTACCAGTATTATCGGCCAGTTACCCAGGGGCAGCGGATAGGGTTCATCATTCCCCGGATCATTCGGGTCATCTGGATCATTCGGGTCATCTGGATCATCTGGATCGTCTGGATCGTCTGGATCATCCGGTTCATTCGGTTCGCCGGGATTAATGCCAGTGAAGCTTTCGGTGCCGATAAATACCCAAGAATCGTAGCTTCTATCGCCTGCATCGGCAATGGCCAATTTTATGGTATGAGTTTCACCAGGGGTTACAATACCAATGGCTGTCATAAGAACAGTATATCCATCCATTTCAGCACAGAATGGTCCTGGGCGCTCATCATTATCAATAAAATATTCACTGTTATTTTTATTATTGATACTGTTGATAGAAATACGGTCGCCGGTGCCTGGCACCAATGCAATGTTTTCTCCGTTAAGGAAAAATCCGAAAACATCATTGTAGGGCGACCCTACCCATTCATTGTATTCTTCTGAACCAAAAACAAAGCTGATAAAAAGTGTGTCGAATAATGGAACAAATTCAAACTCAAGCAGGGTTGCATCAAATGTCTCATAACCGGGAATCAATGCTTCAAGATCATCATCACCAGGAAGATCAAGCACTCCGGTTGCACCTTCATATTCATTGGGGCCAAGTGCGTTTCTAATAAAGCCTGTACTCAGAATAATACCACTCTCGAGTCCTATTCCTGCATCTGCACCACCTGTAAACAAACCTGCTGATGCATTATCTCCGGCCGTTCCCTGAAAGTATAACAGATTAAAGGATTGAATATCGGGTCCCAAAATAGTTTCAATGAGTGTACTTTCTGATATATTGCTTCCATCAAAATGGTTGAAATCAAAACCGACACAGTCACTCTTTATTCCGGGCGACAAGGGTTCTGGAAAATCGGGTTTACGGTCTTGTGCAAAGGAAATAGCAATAGAAATGCTGAAAAATAAGGTTAGAATATTTTTCATTAATATAGATTTATTAAACAACTGAATCCTTGTAACTGGAATATTTTTTTTGTCGGATAAACCCGCAGGCTTATGAGATAAATCAAAATTAGCATAATTAATTTATGATTATCATTTTAGGATGAATTGCATATGCCTTTGTGAATAACTTTTTAACCATAACATTGCCTCATAATTTTCAGTTTTTATTACAAAAGATATTCATTGATTTATGATAATCAGATTATTATATGAATTAGGGATGTTTAGATATCTTACAACAGAAAAATTGAATAGTTGGAAAACTAAATAATTTATGTGTCTATACTTTATTAAGATATGCACGGCAGAAATATTTTTTTACCTTTATTTTGATATAATTAACTTTGAAAATCAGGGACTTTGGGAAAAAAGAAAAAACAATTAAAAGCCGAATTAGCGATAAAAAAGTCAAATGAAGACTACATGCAAAGGTTAAAACCTTTACTTTTTGCATTTATTAGCTGGTTTGTTTTACTTTCATTATTGCACCTGCCCGGAGTTAAAGATTTTGTGCGTAATGTTATGATTAGTTTTACACATGCTTCGGCAATTGGTATGGGCAAACTTCTTTTTTTACCAGTTGCCGATAAAGGCTATCCAGTTATTGATTTTGCAGGATTCAGCATGCAGGTAATACTCGAGTGTACTGCATACAATTTTTATCTTTTTGTGCTTATGATAACGGTATTTGCTCCATGGACTATCAGGCAAAAGCTAATAAATATTTCCTTATTTGCAGGTATTATCTTTCTGACCAACAACCTCAGGTTTCTGATTATGGGCGCGATAGGACGTTTTTACCCGGCAACTTTCGAATATATTCATGATTACCTTTGGAATATCCTTTTTGCTCTAATGATCTTCCTGATATTTCTTCGGGTTGACAGAAAATCGGGCAATCGATTTTTTTCAGCAATAAAATAGTGCATTAATTTATAAAACCCGGGTAGTGTTAAAAAAAATAATCATACTCCTTTGTGCATCATTGATTGTAACATTGTTATGGTTCATTGGTCTGGAAAAGTTGTATGCTGATTTTCTGACATTTACTACAAATACAGTTTTAAGTATTGGTAGTAATCAGACTTATATAGAGCTGGAAAAACATGAGGAAGATTTGATCTTCCGGGTGCATACTCTTATCGACGGAAGAAAAGGGTCATATCCTCAGGCCGCACAAAGCCTTTTGTTACCATCTGTTATTATTTTAAGCTGGCTGGTAGTAATGTTTTACTCCCTGCCCCGGCAAGAAGCATTTAAGCAGTCTCTTACTGGTTTTGGCATTTTTCTTTTTTTTCAGATATTTTTCATGATTTTACTTACTTCATATTATAGTTCGAATCTGGCAAAATACTTTTTTCATGTGATGATGGAATCTTTTTACGTCATTGCTGTATTTGTTATTATTAAAGATTCGTTGAAATATCCTGAAATCTGGATGAGAAAAGCCCACAAATAGCACATTATCATATTGTTCTTAAAAAGGATAATTTTTTTGGTCAGTTACTTTTACTCAAAAAAAAATGATATAGAATAGGTCATAAACTGCTATTGCATTTTATTACAAAATAGTCTTGCATAATTTATTAACAGTTTAGGTTTATTTGTTGAAAAAAAAAGAAATGTTGGTGTTAATTTTTATTATCTGATTTTCATGCATATAGTTTAATTGTTACTTTTGCAATAATCATTTTAAAGACCCGTTTATTTTTCAAAAGAAACCATTCTTTAAATAGGTAAACAGGAGAAATAATTCAGGGATTTTAGGTTTTAATACATTAATGCAAGAGGTTTATAAAATAATTAAGGAACGTATTCCGGTAACTATAATAACAGGTTTCCTGGGTTCCGGAAAAACAACTCTTCTTAAGAATATCATCCAAAAAAACAGCAACACCCGATTTGCTATTATCGAAAACGAATTTGGAGAACTGGGAATTGATGGAGAACTTGTAGCAGCAGAAAACAGTTCTGTTTACGAGCTTACCAATGGCTGTATCTGCTGTTCACTCAGCAGGGAATTCTACAACTCACTGCAGATCATCGTTGAAAAACAAAATGATATTGATCATCTTTTGATTGAAACAACCGGCATTGCGGACCCTGTGAGTGTTATTGATCTTTTTATTTCCAATAATACTCTGGAAAAATATTTTCAGATAAATAGTGTAATATGCCTTACCGACGCTTCCAGCCTTGAGAATACGCTTGATAATGAGATAGATGCACGCAAACAAATTGCTTTATCAGATCTTGTTATCATCAATAAGGTGGATAAGGCCAGTAATTCACAACTTGAGAATCTTAAAGACAGAATTGCTGATATCAATCCGATGGCAGAAATTGTGAAAACCTCCTATGCGCAAACCAACGGAACTCCCTTACTGCAAACTCATGCCTACTCTTCGTCTCACGTAGAAAAAACAACCAAATCTTTATGCAATATTAATGTGTCGCTTCATGATCTTGCAAGATCAGGTAGTATTGATGTTGAGGAAATGAAAAATCACCGGCATGACATACATGCAGAGGGTTTTATTTTTGATGAGTGTTTTGATCTTGAACTTTTCAATATATGGATGTCAAGTTATTTGTATTTCAACCATAGCACACTTTATCGCGTAAAAGGCATTCTCAATTTCAAAGATAAAGATACAAGGAGTATTTTTCAGGCTGTTAAAGGCTCTTACATATTTGAGGATGGAACTGAATGGAAAGAGAATGAAACCCGTTACTCTAAAATTGTTTTCATCGGAAAGTCAATCGATCGCGCGGAATTGGAGAAAAGCCTGCAGAAACTTTTCCAGAGGTTTAACAGTAAGTCCAAAAGAATTAGTGCTTGATTTTTAAAGGGCTGGATTTACTGCAAATTATCCTAATGTGAAAACAAGTATATCGGCAAACAAAGAGTTTGTACGGTAGCAATCAGAAAAGTTTAAAAAGCTTTACTAAGATTGTTTTGTTGAAGTAAGTACTTTAGCTTGAAAGCCCCTCCAAAATGAAAATTTACAATCCTCCTCTTATTCTTCAAAAACTTAGCTCAACTTTCCTGCATTGGAGAGTTGATACAAAGGAGAGGGAAATGTTTCTGACATTCGACGATGGACCAACGAAAGGTATAACCCCTAATATACTTAAAGTTCTTGAACAATATCAGGCCAAAGCAACTTTTTTCTGCAATGGAAAACAAGCCCGGGAAAATCCGGAAATTATAGAAATTATTAAACAATCCGGTCATTATTTAGGTAACCATACTTACAGTCATTTGAATGGCTGGAAAACTTCAGCAAAAGATTACCTGGGAGATGTAAAGCGTAGCGAAGAAATTTTTCAGTCGTCCTTATTCCGTCCTCCCTATGGAAGAATAACCTTGCAACAGGCAAAGATGCTAAATAATCAATACCATATAATTATGTGGTCAATAATGACTTATGACTATCATCCGAAGGTAAATCCTGAGCAAAGTTTAATTAAACTAAGAATAAAGGCAGTCCCCGGTTCCATAATACTTATGCATGATTCAGAAAAAGCCGCAGATAATGTAATAAGTATTTTAACGGGGGTGTTGGAGTATTTTTCCCTATTGGGTTTTACCTTCAGTAGTCTTGAAAAAGTATTTCCCCGAAAAACTTAATGATTTGAAATCCAGACACAAAAAAGGCTGTTCCGGATAGGGGAAATGGAATTGAAGACAAAAGGGAAAATGGGGAAATCTTCAGGGGATACCGAAACAGCCAAAAGATAAAACAAAAGGAACGACTAATGGTTTATCCTTACAAATTTAAAAATTTTATTTGATTAATCAAAAATAATAAAGAGCCTAAGTTGCTCATTTTTTTTGCTTTGAATACAAAAAGAATAAGCTTTACGTAAATAATGATAATTTTGCCATTCGTTTGGCGTTGAGAATTTAGCCTGCAATTTTAAATAAATATTTGTCATAGTGAAATTTCCCTTTTCATCACGGAATCTGATTCTCTTGTTTTCACTGCTTTTTGCGGCAGCGTGCGCCAATATTGTGGCACCCACAGGAGGTCCCCGCGATGAAGATCCACCTGTCGTATTAAGGAGCACACCTCCTAATTATTCAACACACTATAAAGGTGAAGATGTAAGGATATTTTTCGATGAATTTGTTGAGTTGAGAAATCTGAGACAAAATCTACTTATTTCTCCACCTCTTGAAAACGACCCGGAGGTAAGAGTAAGAGGCCGTTCAATCATAATGAGTATTGAAGATACTTTAGCACCCAATACAACTTATAATTTCTTCTTTGGCGAATCTATTGTGGATATTACAGAAGGCAACGCCATTCCCAATTTTCAGTTTGTGGTATCTACAGGAAGTTATGTTGACTCTCTTTCTGTTTCAGGTAATGTGGTAAACGCCCTTACACTTGAGCCAGAAGAAGGGGTATTCATCATGATGTATGATAAAATATTTGATTCAGTACCCATGCTTAAAAGGCCAGTATACCTTTCAAAAACTGATAAGGAAGGTAATTTCTTCATTGGCAATATGCGAGATGGCAAATATCTCATGTTCGGATTAAAAGATTTAAACTCCAACTATCTGTATGACAGTAAAGATGAAAAAATTGCTTTTCTTGACAGTCTGGTAAGGCCACAATTTGCAGGTCATCCCTTACGCCCCGGTGCCGAAGATGATGAAACCCAAATTCCGGATGAAGAACTATCAGGTGAATTACAGATATCAGATTTAGATGATCTTGAAATTGCATTAAATGACACCTTGGTTATAGCTGATACTTTGCAACTGCCGGTTTCTGAAAAAGTTCCACATTATCAATTGTTTCTGTTTCAGGAGAAGGATACTGTGCAGCGACTTATGTCGGCAACACTGGCCCGCAAAGGCAGGATCAATTTTGCATTTCGCTCTCCTACAGATTCTGTTCATGTGATGGATTACAAAGATCCGTTGCCCGATGGCTGGAAAATTAAAGAATTTAATAAAACCCGCGATACACTTTCATTCTGGTTTACTGACCTGGGAAGAGATTCGCTATTCCTTGAAGTATTTGACCGGGAACGGTTGCTTGATACGGTTAAGATTTCACTTACACCCAGGGTTGTGCGGGGCAGGGGGGCGCCTACTCAGGATGATGAACCAGTATTAAGTGTTAGCACACCTACTGTTAGTTCCCGTAAACAACCTTATTTCCGCAAATTTCAGCTATTAAGCCAAACACCCATACAGCATTTTGCAATGGATTCGGTTAGAGCGTTTATTAGTGACAGCATTCCTATTACTGTTGATTTTGAATTTGTTGACCAGACAAGGCGTCGGCTGCATATGACCAATGAGCTTAAGCCTGACTCTTCCTATCGCATTCAGTTACTGCCCGGCACTATGACCGATATTTTCGGGGCTACTCACGATACACTCAATTATAATTTCCGGGCCACAACCAGAGAAGATTATGGCTATATCATGGTGAATATACAGTTGCCGGTTAAAAAAACGGATACCATTCAAGAATCCGACACTATTGCCAAAATTCCGTATATGGATCCAATTACCATCATCCCTGATGTCAATTTAATGGACGATGCAGATGAAACTGTACCTTTGCCTGTGTCTTTACCAGAGTTTGTATCAGACACTCTAATGGTCTTTTTGGATGACTCTTTAACTGCAGAAATTAAAAAGAAACCGAAGGAGATGCAATACATTCTGCAACTTCTTACAGAAGGGTGGGAGGTAGTTGCAGAAAAGATCATCACAGAAAATAAAATCTACAATTTTGAACATTTGCCCGCATCAATTTTCAGGCTTCGTGTCGTTCATGACCGTAACCGCAATGGGAAATGGGATACCGGCAACTATCTTGATGGAGTGCAACCCGAAAAAGTATCCGTTTACCCCGATAAAGTTCAATCGCGCCTTAACTGGGATGTGGAGGTTTTATGGGATCTCAACGATGATTAAGACAATTATTTTTAGTATTTAAGAACTTTTTACAATAGCTCTGTTATTTAATTAACAATGTTGAGCCAATGTGAATATTATTCCTGTTATTAGGCTTTTTTAAATGGTTTAAATCCATAACTTTGCGCCAAATATTCCAGACACCCCAAAATTTGATTTTTATGAAGCTTTCGCATATTGAACACATTGGCATTGCAGTAAAAGACCTTGAGTCGTCCATTAAATTTTATGAAGATGTACTTGGGCTTGAGTGTTATGCCATTGAAGAGGTAAAGGACCAGAAAGTTAAAACTGCATTTTTTATGCTTGGAGGTACCAAAATAGAACTTCTCGAATCAACTGATCCTGAAGGTCCGATTGGAAAATTTATTGATAAAAAAGGAGAGGGTGTTCACCACCTTGCATTTGCTGTTGAAGGTATTGAAAATGCTTTGGCTGTCCTTAAGGATAAAGGCGTACAGTTAGTTGATCAGCAGCCACGTAGGGGAGCCGAAGGTCTTGACATTGCTTTTTTACATCCCAAATCCACAGGCGGTGTTCTTACCGAATTGTGTGAAAATAAAAATAAATCCTAATATTAAAGTCAGGAGCTTTTATGTCGTTTGAAAGAAAAATCAGAGAATTACTTGAGAAGCGTGAGTTGGCTAAGCAAGGTGGCGGTCAAAAGCGCATTGATGCCCAACATGCCAAAGGGAAACTTACTGCCCGTGAGCGCATAAATATTTTGCTTGATGAGGGCAGCTTTGAAGAGTTTGATATGTTTGTAACCCATCGTTGCAATGATTTTGGGATTGATGATCAAATAATTTATGGCGATGGTGTGATAACCGGCTACGGAACAGTTGATGGTCGTTTGGTATATGTTTATGCCCAGGATTTTACAGTTTTCGGTGGTTCTCTTTCACTGGCATACGCCGAAAAAATATGTAAGGTGTTGGATAAAGCCATGAAAGTGGGTGCACCTGTAATAGGGCTTAACGACAGTGGAGGGGCACGT
This sequence comes from Bacteroidales bacterium, assembly GCA_007118135.1. Lineage (GTDB taxonomy): Bacteria > Bacteroidota > Bacteroidia > Bacteroidales > UBA7960 > SKVR01. The sequence goes on from SKSE01000301.1 coordinate 18,020, forward strand.
ATCCAGGAGGGAGTAAACAGTTTGGCAGGTTATGCCGAAATTTTCCAGCGTAATATCAATGCGTCAGGTGTTATTCCTCAGATTACAGGAATTTTCGGACCTTGTGCAGGTGGTGCAGTATACTCACCTGCCCTCACGGACTTTATCGTTATGACAAAAAAGAATAGTTATATGTTTCTCACAGGGCCAAAGGTTGTGAAAACTGTAACAGGTGAAGTGGTTACAGAAGAGGAACTTGGTGGTGCCTTGACTCATGGCTCCAAATCGGGTGTTACTCATTTTGTTGCTGATAATGAAGAAGAAGGACTTATACTCATCAGAAAACTATTGAGCTTTTTGCCCCAAAACAATCTTGAAGATCCTCCATTGGCTTCCAACGATGATCCTATTGATCGACTGGAAGATGAGCTTAACTCCATCATTCCTGAAAATCCCAATAAACCCTATGATGTTAAAGATATCATTTATGCAGTGGTTGATTACAATGAATTTTTGGAAGTTCAGCGAAATTATGCTCCTAATATCATTACAGGATTTGCGCGTTTTAACGGAATGCCGGTAGGAATTGTTGCCAATCAGCCCAAGTATCTGGCAGGTGTGCTTGATATTAATGCATCCCGTAAGGCAGCTCGCTTTGTGCGTTTCTGCGATGCTTTCAACATTCCCCTGGTAACATTGGTTGATGTGCCGGGATTCCTTCCGGGCACTGTGCAGGAGTATGGTGCTATTATACTTCACGGGGCCAAATTATTATATGCTTATGGTGAGGCGACGGTACCCAAAATAACCGTTGTATTGCGTAAAGCTTATGGAGGGGCTTACTGTGTTATGAGTTCAAAACATCTTCGCGGCGATATCAATTATGCATGGCCCATGGCCGAAATTGCAGTATTGGGTCCTAAGGCAGCTATTGAGATTCTCAGAAATAAAGAAATCAAGGCCATTGAAAATGACGAAGAACGTTTGAAGTATGTTATCAATAAAGAAAACGAGTATCTTGAAAAATTTGCCACACCGTACACTGCTGCAAAATACGGATATATTGATGATGTAATTGAACCACGAAATACCCGGTTCAGGATCATCAGGGCATTGCAGTCGCTGGCTACCAAAAAGGATGTAAATCCTCCCAAAAAGCATTCAAACATACCTTTGTAATAACTCAATTGTTATGATTCAAAATTTTAGTTATATGACTCATCAGGTTGAAAGTGGAAGTGCAATTGTTGCTGGTAATACTTCTGTTTTTTCCCAGAATGATCCTTATGGAGCCCTGATGGCAATACTGGGTATGGGGATTGTATTTCTGATTTTATTATTGTTATTTACTGTTTTTTCTACAACACCACGGATTTATACACCTGAATTTAAGGTATGGTTAAATTCGCTGTGGTCGAGAAAAAAAATGGCGAAACCAGAAGAAACGTTAGAGGATATCAAAGTATCAAAGCCGGAAGAACTAAGTGGCGAAGTAAACGCTGCCATAGCTGCAGCCATTCACCTTTACCGCTCTGAGCTGCACGATTATGAAAATACCGTGCTTACAATTAGAAAAGTTTCAAGGACCTATTCGCCCTGGAGTTCAAAAATTTACGGATTAAGAAATATTCCCAAAAACTAGCAGGTTACCGATACAAACAAAGCAGTAATTTCGGAAAAAGCAAAAAGCAATGAAGAAATATAAGTTCACAATACATGGAAATCAATATGATGTAAGTATTCTCAGCGTAGAAGATAACATCATTGAAATGGAAGTAAACGGCTCTGCATATAGTGTAGAGGTTGATAAAACTATTCAGCCGGTAAAAACTCCCAAGCTGGTTAGGGCACGTGCAGTGCCTTCAACTGACACAACTCCTTCTGAAGGTACCGGTACAAAAGTGAGTAAAGGTGTTGGTACCATAAAGGCGCCTCTGCCCGGAATGGTTATAGGTATTCACTGCAAAGTGGGTGATAAGATATCCATGGGGCAAAAACTAATTACCCTTGAAGCTATGAAGATGGAAAACAATATTGACTCAGATAAAGAAGGAACTATAACTGCTATCCGTGTTAACCAGGGGCAATCAGTTATGGAGGGTGATGTAATGATTGAAATAGGATAGGAGAGAAGCTATGGATTTAGGTACTTTTGAATTCATTAGACAACAATTATCCGAATTGTACGGATATACAGCATTTGCCAATGTTGACTGGAGACACCTGGTAATGATATGTGTGGGCCTTTTCTTTATTTCCCTGGCAATCATTAAGCACTATGAGCCTTTATTGCTTATACCCATTGGTTTTGGAATTATTATTGGCAATATACCCTTCGATGTTACTGCTGACCTGCGAATTGGAATATACGAAGAAGGCAGTGTTTTAAATATGCTTTATCAGGGTGTGGAGAGGGGGTTTTACCCTCCACTCATCTTTCTTGGAATCGGTGCTATGACCGATTTCTCATCCCTTTTATCGAAGCCCAAGCTGGTACTTTTAGGTGCTGCAGCTCAATTTGGAATTTTTGCAGCTTACTCATCATCACTTTTTCTTGGATTTACACCTGAGCAGGCTGGTGCTATAGCCATTATTGGCGGTGCCGATGGTCCGACAGCTATCTTTCTTTCATCCAAACTGGCACCCGAGTTTATCGGGCCCATTGCCATCGCAGCTTACTCTTATATGGCCCTTGTTCCTGTGCTTCAGCCTCCCGTAATGAGGCTCCTCACCACAAAAAAAGAGAGGCTCATACGGATGAAGCCTCCCCGTGCCGTGCCTAAGCAGGAAAAAATCCTGTTCCCCATCATTGGTATGCTGCTTACCACTTTCATTATGCCCACAGCTTTGCCTTTGCTGGGAATGTTGTTTTTTGGCAATCTTCTGAAGGAAAGTGGAGTTACCAACCGACTTGCCGAAACCGCACGTTCATCGCTTATTGATATTGTTACCATATTCCTTGGACTTACAGTGGGTGCATCCACTCAGGGCGATGTGTTTATTACTCCGCAATCAATGATGATTTTTGGATTGGGTGCTGCATCTTTTATAATAGCCACATTTAGTGGTGTATTATTTGCCAAGATAATGAATCTTTTTGCTTCGGAAGGAAATAAAGTAAATCCTCTGATAGGTAATTCCGGTGTATCTGCTGTACCTGACAGTGCAAGGGTATCGCAACATGTGGGGCTGGAGTATGACAAAACCAATCACCTGCTCATGCATGCCATGGCAGCCAACGTTTCCGGAGTAATCGGAAGTGCCATTGCCGCCGGTATTCTACTGAGTTTTCTCACATAACATGAATGGATATAATATAAAAAACAGGCTG
>SKSE01000099.1 GCA_007118135.1 Bacteroidales bacterium
CTCCGGCCAAACCATCGACCAGGAATTGTTGGCCGCATTGGAGCAATAAGGGGTTTAAGGAATATGGTTTGGGGTATGTGGTCCCTGAGCCTGTCGAAGGGAGCCTGGTATTTTTCCCTCACGCAAAGCCGCCATGGAAAAGCAAGGAACGCAAAGAGCTATCTACACCCTTGCGTTCCTTGCGAAAAATCTTAGCGACCCTTGCGGTTATCAATTCCTGTTTACTGTTTAAAGCATTTTGTCCAACTCAGCCTTGATCTCTACCAGGGCTTTCATGCACACCTCCTCAGTACGCTGGATGAGTTCGGGGATGGCATCAGTATTGGTGCCGGTATTTGCATATTGTTCCATATTTTCCACATCCTGGAAAATAGATTTTATTCCCATAAATGTGAGCTGTGGTTTAAATTTATGAGCCACATTACGCAGGGCTTTGAAGTCTTTTTCTTTATAAAACTGTTTCATCTCAGCAATCACCCCTGGAGTATTGTCAATAAAATATGACAACATACTTACGGTGAAGTCTTTGTCTCCCTCACTTAGTTGTTCAAGATATTCAAGGTTAATCAGGGACTCTGAATTCTGAGATTTAATATCTTCTTGCATAACAGGTATAGTTGATTGGGTTTCGAATTTATTTTTTCTGATCCATTTTTCCATTTTGGTTTTCAGCTCAGCAACATCATAAGGTTTGGGCATATAATCGTTGGCACCGGCATCCAGACATTTGCCCGATGCCTCGCGCATTACACTTGCTGTGATGGAAATGATGGGAATATTTTTAACCGGTTCGGCAAAATCATTACGGATGCTTTTAATGGCCTGATAGCCATCCATAACCGGCATTTGCATATCCATAAGTACAATATCGTATTTTTTGCTGCGTAGCTTTTCCAGCGCTAACTTACCATTATCGGCAAAATCAGCATCAAAGCCCAGTTTCTGCATGTGCTTTCTGATAACCAACTGGTTAATATCAGCATCCTCAGCTATAAGCACTCTAATGGGCTGTCCATTAATAGTAGGTTTTTCCTGCGAAGTTTTCGCGTTTTCATTATCTGTTGGTTCACCCTCATATTCCTGCATTTGTTCTTCCGGTGGGTTAGCTTCCTTATAAGGTATACTGAAAGTAACTTTTGTCCCCTTTTCTTCCCTACTCTCTATACTGAATTCACCTTTCTGTAATTCGATAAGCTGTTTTACAATGGAAAGACCCAGTCCGGGACCACCAAAAGGTCTCGTATCGCCGGCATAAATCTGCTTAAACTTTTCCTGTATCAATTCAAGGCTTTGTCCGGGAATTCCTAATCCTGTATCTTCCACAACAAACAGAAATTCAGCATGTCCATTTTCTCTTCTTGCCGGGCGACAACTCAAATGAATCCTTCCCTTGATGGTATATTTAACCGCATTATCAAGCAAATGCATGAGTATCTGTTTCAACCGTTGTGGATCGCCCAGAACAAACTCAGGCAATGTTGCATCATACTCCAGTGAAAAACTGATCTCTTTCTCACGGGTCTTTTCCGAAAACATCCGCGCAAGCGATTGAATAAGTACCTGCGGGTTAAATATTTTCGATTCAATACTTACTTTGCCTGTTTCAATCCTGTTTAAATCCTGAAGTTCTTCTACCTTCTGCTTAAGAATACCTGTTGCGTGAAGAATGCTTTCCAGGTAATTTTTCTGGTCCTGTGAAAGAGAAGTTTCAGAAAGAAGATTCCCCAGGCTGTATATTGTATGAAGAGGCGTTCGAAGCTCATGGCTCATATTGGCCATGAATTGATCCTTGATATGCAGTACGTTTTTTAAACCGGTAATATCGTAACCGGTTACAATAAAATAATATGGACTCCCGGGTGATTTTTTAACAGGATATATTCCTGTTTCTAACCAGAAAAACCCTTCGTCCTTCGTGCGAGCCGGAATCTCACCCTGCCACAATTCGCCTTGCTGTAACTGCCCCCATATCTCACGGAGATTTAACTGATTGGAAACATCGAAAAATATATTCTGAAAATCAAGGCCTGTAACATCATCCTGACTGTAACCTGAAACTTCACAATATTTTCGGTTTACATGACTTACCTTGCCCCCGTTGTCAAACAGAATGATTACAGCAGAATTATCAATAATCTGCTTATAGGTTTTCCATTCATCTCCTGATGTATGAGAAACGAGGTCTTGTAAGTTATTAATCATCGACAAATCTTCTTATGAAAACTACAGGAAGTCGAATTATTTATGTTAAAAATGACGCTAATTTATGGAAAAAAAATGAATTATTGTCTGTTTCTACGTGATTTTCGGTGGTTGGGTTGCAATTAGGGATAGTTATTCACAAAAATAGTTATGAATCCGTTCTTTATTTGCTTTCCAGATGCTTGCAATTATAGCATAAAGATTTCAAATAATTTATTTAGATTTGACAATAAAACCGGGAAACATGAAAAAAACTATTCTGAAAATAACAATACTTATACTTTCAGTTTTTTTTACCTGTAATGTCTGGTCTCAAAGATTTGAGGGCGGACTTCGTGCCGGTCTTGTTGCATCAGAAGTTTCGGGCGACAACCTCGGTGGTCCCAATAAACTGGGTTGGTATGCATCAGCTTATACTTTTACCCCGGTAGCACAAAATCTGAGCCTGAAGCTGGAAATTATGTATATAACTAAAGGAAGCCGCTCAGTTCCCACCGAAAGGAATGATTTCCTGGAATATGCCTTTCATTTGCAATATGTTGAAGTACCGGTGCTGGTTCTTGTGGATGTTTCTCAATACTCACAGTCGCCTGTACTTGAAAAACTGGTTCTGCACGCAGGGCTCTCAGGATCGGTGCTGGTAGGCTACAGGGAACAGGAATTTGGTGCCGATGTACCTGCGTCGGAGGTTGAACCCTTCCACCCTGCCGAGCTTAACATCCTGCTGGGCTTTTCATATCCCCTGACCGAGCGCATGAATTTCCATTTTGGATTCTCCAACTCCCTTACACCCATAAGACCCCACTCCGGAAGGTCAAAAGTATGGTATAACCGCGGCCAATACAATACACTCTGGACATTTGGTGTTTCCTACAACTTTTGGTAAATGATATTATAGTACATTATCACTGCTGAAGAAAGCGATAGCCAAAGCTATCAATATGTTAAATATTGTTAAATACATTATATTCAAATAGTAGAAACTCTTTCTCAAAACTTCAGATTTATTTAATAATCGTAGATTAAAAAAACATATCTATCCACAGATAATCATTTTTAACATCTGAAATAAAATCAAAGGAAAACAACTATATACAGCCAGGTGTTTTCAACCACCTGCATTGCGGGAAAATCGCTGAATCCGCTCATATGATTTTTTTATTTTTGCTATGCATTGCTGCAAAAATCTTTAATACTGAATAGCTATGACAGCATTTTTTCGCGATATTTCCCGTTTTCTTATTTCCATACGCCACATTTTCTTCCTTCCTGTTTTGCTATTGATTGGAAACTTCCATCAGGCACTTGACAAACATGATGCTGACTGGAAGCATGAGCCTGATTTTGCATTTCTTTATGAACCAGTAGTTAATTTCAATCCTGACTATATAGAGTTTATGGAGCGAGAAATAGATCATATACTGAGAAGACGTGGATTCAATGGAAGTGTAATGGTTGCACACCAGGGCAAAGCCGTTTACAATAAAAGCCGCGGATACTCGCACCGTCGGGCAGGAATTCAATTTCGCGAAAGCGATAATGTTTTTCAACTGGCTTCGGTGGGCAAGCAGTTTACGGCTATTGCCACTTTAATGCTTTATGAAAGTGGGCTCGTTGATCTTGATGATCCGGTTCGTTATCATATAGATGGATTTCCTTATGATGATATTACTATAAGGCATTTACTCAACCATACTTCAGGCTTACAAAACTACATGTACCTTTTTGATAATTTCTGGAGAGAAGAGCGTTTGCCCAACTTCGACGATATGCTTGAAATGATGGTTCAACGTAAACTTCCATTGAATTTTACCCCGGGGCGTCGCTTCAGCTATTCCAATACGGGTTATGCTTTTCTGGCTATGCTGATAGAGAAAGTATCGGGTGATACCTTTGCCGGTTTCCTTTCGCAGAATATCTTTGAACCAATGGGAATGAAGAATTCTTTTGCTTTTGAGCCATCTGTAAATATCAGTTATGAACAAACCAGAGGCTTAGCAGCAGGCCACGAACACAACGGGAGATTATCACGTGTAATACCGGTTGACCATGTGGACGGCATAACCGGCGATAAAGGTATTTTTTCATCAACAGAAGATCTTCTTAAGTGGGACAATGCCCTTGAAATGAATCTCCTTATTTCTGAAGAAACGCTTCAGATGGCTTTTCAACGGGGCAGATTGCGCAGCGGTTTTGCAATTAATTACGGTTTCGGCTTTCGTTTGCAAAGGCAGGGCAATGACGATATAGCTTATCACAACGGCTGGTGGAGAGGCTTCAGAACCACTTATGTTCGCCTTCCCGAAAATACACTTATTGTTATCCTTAACAATACCAACGCTTCCATCAATGGTTTGGACCGCCAGATACAAAACATTATGAACCGCAGTCCTTACTCACGATTCCTTAACATGGAAGAGCTTATTGCAAGTAATTAATAAATTCCTTTAGATTTTTAATACTGAAAAATTTTCCTTAACGGGAAACGAGCTCTTCGTGGTAATTTCGGAAAATATTGTTCATCAGGGGGAGATAATAAGTGTAGAAGAATCCGTTTTTATCAGTAGGGTCTGTAAGATCAGACAGGAAAAGTTCGGCATATCGTGAACCTTTAAACCTGACAAAACGGTGCTTCAGTGGGCTGTAGCCAAAATCACCGGCAAAATAGTACATTCTGTTGGCGTCCTTCTGCTTAATTACAGCAGGAAAACGGGTAGGTATACCATGTTGTTGCAAAAGTACACGGCCTTCCGGTGTAAGGTTTAATTCAAACCATGAAAGTATTGTTTTATCATCTGAACTGGCAAGAGTTACATCAAACCATCCCGGGTAAGGAATTCTGTTACTAACACCAAACTTTCGTCTTTGATGCCGCTCGGTCATCACAAGTGGATAGGGAGTGTTCAAATGTTTGGGGTATTCCAGAACCACCAGAGTTTCATCTTCATGAACGAAAATAATGCCCTGATGATCCCGTGGCCATGGGTTTCCGTTCTGACTTTTATAAAGTACAGGAACCCAGGGGGGCACACTCTTTTCCTCAACAGGATCAAAGGTGTGGAAATATTTTCCCGTCCAGCCCTGCCATTGCAAGCCTATAAGTTGCTCAGCCTTTTGCTGGAGACTCTTTTTTGTAGGCGGCCCCATAAAGCTGAATTCGGTAATTACCAGTCTGTCACGTTTTATCATATGATCCAGAAACAGCAAATCTTCTTCATGTAATCCACCATAAATTTTGCTAACCGGGAAAGTACCTGGTTTTTCTTCGGGCCATGAATCAGAATAAACGCCGTAATTATCGGTAAAGTAGGCAGCATGATAATCAAGTGCCATTTGGGCCAGCTGGTAATTGTTTAATCCCTGAAGGTCATTAATATTATATTCTTCTTTGGATACCGGAAAAAAACCATAATAATCTTGCACAGGATCATATCTCCTGCCATCTTTTTTTACAAAGCGGTAATGTGTCAGCACCCAGTTCAGAGCCCTGTTACGCGCCCTGTCAGTTGAGTAGCTGGTCTTGTCCATGATAAAAATAGAGATGGGCTTTGGCGTGGTAAGAAACCACGAAACCCACATGACCAATGGGATACCAATTATAACACTGATCATAATAATCAGTGCCTTATGTCTGTTTTTCACAATACCCGGAAAGATTTAATACTAATCTTTCACAAATTAAAACTATTCTTCAGGTATATTCTTCAGTATTTCCACTGTAAGTTTCCAGAATTTTTCTACGGTAGGTATTAACAGACGTTCATCAGGTGAATGTGCTCCTTTAATGGTAGGCCCGTAGGATATCATATCCATGCCCGGATATTTTTCACCAATCAGCCCACACTCCAATCCCGCGTGTATTGCCAGTACTTTAGGATCTTCTCCAAAAAGTGCTTTATAACTTGTGCGGGTAATGTAAAGAATCTCAGATTTCATGTTGGGTGTCCAGCCGGGATAGCCATCACCATGTTTTACCCTTGCGCCTGCAAGCTGGAAAACACTTTTAACCATATCGGCAATATCCCTTTTAAGGGTATCAACTGAGCTTCGTTGGCTTGTGGCCACAATGATATCTTTGGCTGACATTTTTACCGATGCCAGATTGGTGGAAGTTTCTACAAGATCGGGAATATCGGGCGACATTCCTATTACACCATGCGGACAGGCATACAATGCATTAAGTAATTTATTCTGGGTAATGAAATCCACCAGGCATTCAGGCATGGCCGTTTCATGTATTGTTATTTTAAGGTCGGGTTCGTTGGTTTTCTGTTCCTGACCAATATTTTTGGCGTACTCCTTTACTTTTTCTTCAAGATCTTTTTGAAATCTTCGGGGAACGGTAACAATGGCATATGCTTCCCGGGCAATTGCATTTCTCAGATTACCCCCATCCATTTGTGCCAAACGCATCTCGAACATACGCTCAAAGTTCCATAAAATACGGGCAAGAATTTTATTGGCGTTACCCCTTCCCTTGTTGATGTCATCACCGGAATGCCCCCCTTTAAGGCCACTTACCGTAATTTTGAAAGCCACATGGTCTGTTTCATTATTTACACGCTCATACCTGAAATCAGCCGTAGTATCAATACCACCTGCACAGCCGATAAAAAGCTCGCCATCATCTTCCGAATCCAGGTTCAGTAATATTTTTCCTTTCAGAAAATTCTTTTCCAGTCCGAAAGCACCGGTTAAGCCTGTTTCTTCATCTACAGTAAAAAG
>SKSE01000279.1 GCA_007118135.1 Bacteroidales bacterium
ACCATTAATCCGTCAATTCTGTCCTGAAGATATACTTTACCTTCGTCAAGTCCTTCAACGGTTCCTGTTATAGTAAATGAATCTTCATGTAAAGGTTGGCATGCAAAAACTACATTGACCAAACAAATTATCCAGAGTTTTTTCATGATTTCTGTTTTTGATTAGGGTTAATTATTTGATTAAAAATTTCATCGTTGTTTTCAGCTTTTTGTGTAAAAAGACTTACCAGCCATGTAACCAGAAAAGCAAGTGCGAATGCCGGAACCAGTTCATACATCATATCTTTAAGAAAAGCGACCCTGTTCCATATAATAACGGTAAGAGCTCCGGTAATGATTCCTGAAATGACTCCGGCCTTAGTAACACCACGCCAGTAAAGTGCAAGTATGGATGTGGGGCCAAATGCCGCACCCAGTCCGGCCCATGCAAACAGAACCAGCCAAAAAACAAGCTGCTCGGCAATGAAACCCAGAAATAGCGCTACTATCACCAGTAACAACACAAACCAGCGGCTTATAACCACGAGTTTTTGCTGGCTGATTTCTTTTTCTCTATAAATCATTTTTTCATAAATATCCCTTACCAGAGCAGAGGCTGCAACCAGTAACTGGGAATCTGCAGTTGACATAATGGCCGCAAAAATTGATGCAATCACAACGCCAAACATTATGGGGTGAAGATGATCGTATGCCAGGGTAGGGTAAAGGTTTTCAGGGTCACCTGCAGGTAAAAGATTTACATCCGGGAAAAATATGCGACCCACCATTCCGGTAACCAGGGCACCCAATGCCATGAGAATGTTAGCTGAGGTACCTACAATTGCAGTCATTTTTAAACGCGAAGGATTTTTAATAGACATATACCTCGCAATAATATGCGGATTACCAACGGATCCCAGTCCAATACCCAGAAAACCTACCAGGGCACCGGCAGAGAGAGCAAATGCTCCTGTAAAACTGCCTCCATCATAAGGAATAGCTGAAGCCTGTTCATAGAATGCTCCAAACCCGCCAATATGCATAATTCCAATAACAGGTAAAACAATCAATGCAATTATCATAATAAAACCCTGAATGGTATCGGTAACGCTGACAGCCAGAAAACCGCCTACAACAGTATAAAAAAGGATGATTGTAGCGGTAAGCAAAAGACCTTGAGTTTGTGTCAGCTGAAAACTGGCACTGAAGGTTTTGCCGCCTGCAACAAACTGAGCTGACACATAAGCCAGCATGAATATGATAATTATTACGGCTACAACTGTTCTTATATTGCCTGATTTATCACCAAAGCGTTCTTCAAAAAAGTCAGGAATAGTTATGCAGTCGCGGTTTTCACTGAATCTCCTTATGCGGGGCGCATAATAAAAGAACAAAAAGAATTCTGCTATAATATAACCTGCGGCAGCCCATAGTGCTGATAGCCCCATTGTAAATGCCATTCCGGTAAAGCCCAGTAGAAGCCATGCGCTTCGTCCGCTTACTACTGCAGAAAGAGCAACAACCAGCATGCTCATTTTACGCCCACCAATAAAAAAATTACTGATACCTTGTGAAGAAAAGCGCGCTGCAAGCAAGCCTACCAAAACGATTAATATCAAATAGCCAATGAAAGCACTCAATGCATAATTATCTACATTCAAAGCAAAGGATTGAACATCTTCCATACAAAAGTGATGTTATTTACCAAACGAAAATCTAAAATACACAATATTTCCGCTATTTTAAAAACCTAAATCACTTCTAATGCTTCTTTTCTTACCCATCCAACGTTACCATCGGTCAATCCGATTTCAATCCATTCGCCGAGAGTGCTGCGAATAAGAACTTTTGTGCCTTCATGCACCAGAAACAAGTCAGGGCTTTGCTGAGAAGGAGAACTTTTTGCAGAAACCCTTGGATTCATTATAATTGCTTCGTTTTGAGCCGTTAGTCTATTGTATTGTTTTTGAGCAAAAATGAAAGATAATACCGTAAGTAGCAAAAGTAAAATACCTGTATAGAAAGCAGTTTTTTTAATACCTTTTGTACGGGAGAATAAATAAACGGAAGTTACAGAAAGAAAGATAAAAAGGATAATGACTGCGGTAATTCCCCAGCCTGTGGCGGATTGCAACATGTAAGTATCTCGCCAGCATCTTTCGTAAAACAGTAACGGTCGTGTTTCTACCCTGTCAATAAGTCTGCTACGCGCCACATTAAGATTATGGATGATGTTTTCGTTGGAAGGATCAAGCCTGCTTGCGCGTTCGAAATTCAAAACAGCTCTTCCTATACGATTATTTTTAAAATATGCATTACCCAGATTATAATACAGTTCAGGTGCTACCAAATCAAGTGCAAGTACCTGCTCATAAAGTTCTATTGCATGTGAATACTCGCTTCTGTTGTAAGCTTCATTAGCTTCCCTGATAAGGTCTTCCGGATTTTGGGAGAAGGCAGAGAAACTTAAAATAATTAATGTAAAAACAATCAGTTTTCTCATGCAGTTTTATTTCTTTTTATTGCGTAAGTCTTTTTCTATTGTTACAATGGTTTGCAGTGCTTTTTCGTATATTTCGGCCATACGGTCATCTTTCTTGCCTGGAGCAAAACGTGCAAACTCGGTATCATTAAGCGTGTTAATAAAGCTTTCTGAAAGCTCCTGGGGTACTTTTTGCGATTTGAAAGCTCCTTCTACAGTTTCTTTATTGAGTATTGAAACAGGTATGCTGAGCTTGTCAGAAAGGTATCCCCATAAAGTCCTGAATATCTCATCATAAAATTCATTTTCCTGTTTTTTATTAAGGAATATTTTGGCTTTTTTAAGTCTTTTGCGGGCCAGTTTTTCAGCCTTTTTATTTCGTAAAAGCTGCTGATTGCTCTGTAGTTTGATTTGATTGCGCCAATAAATAACAAAAAACATAAACAAGGCAAAAGGTGAAAATACAAGAATCAGGAAAAGCCTGCTACCGTAAAAAACGGTTCCTTTGTTAAACAAATTTATTGGCCCGGTATGAATAAACCTTATATCCGTTGACAGGAGCCTGATATCTTCCTGGCTTATACTACCAGGCTGCGTGCCAGGTTGAGCGGACTCACCTTCGACCTGTAAAACGAATTCCGGAGTTACACGACTTATATAACGACTACGTGTGGGATCGAAATAAACAAAGGTAAAGGGTGGAATTACAAATTCACCGCCAGTGCGGGGAATCATAAGATAATCGAAACTTCTTGAACCGGTAACACCTGAAACTGTATTCCGGATATTATCAGCGATGTTAGGATCAAATACTTCCAGGTTAGCAGGAAAATTGAAATTCGGTTGTTCCAGCATACGCAGATTTCCATTACCTGATATAGAAACGCGTAGATTTACTCCATCATTGGGGTTAAGTTCAGTAGCTGAAACATTTGCAGACACATCAAAATCGGTTCCTACCATACCAGTAAAAGCTGCAGGGCGGTTTTGGACGGGTAAGGGTTTAACATTTAACGTGAGTGAATTGGACTTAACGGTTTGTCTTACAGTTCTTTGCCCAAACGGAGAACCACCGAAAAACTCATCAAAAAGACTCTGGCGTCTTCTGTCGCCGGGTAGATTGACCACCATATCCACTTCAAGGGGTTCTACCACAATTTCTCCGCTTCTCTGGGCAAAAAGTGCAACTCTTCTTATTTCTGCGACTCTGTAATTCTCGCCATTGATAACCTGGTTGCGTGTCTGCGGCTGGCCCGGCTGTGTTAAATTTTCTGTCCAGAAATCACGGTATGATGGCAATTTATCAATTGAGTACTGGCTTATTCCCACACGGGTAAGAATCTCATAGGTAATAATCACTTGCTCACCCTGATATGGATTAAGAGTACTGGCTGTAGCTCGCACTAACAAGTCTTGTGCTGATGCCTGTGGATCCTGCTGTGCAGGAGCAGGTGCTGCAGATGGGGGGGGAGTGGTTGCTGCTCCCACATTGATGGTAACACTGTTGGATCTGTATGATTGCCCTTCAATCGTAGCGCTTGCAGGCTCAATATTAAAGCGGCCTTCACCGGTAGCCTCCAGTACATAGGTATAAGAAATAGAAACTGTACGGGTCATCTGGCCATTGATAATTTGCATGGATGTACTTGACGACTGGCTGGGGCCCGAAAGTACACGAAAGCCATCAAAGTCAGGGGCTGTAAAATCAGATGGTTGAGCATTTACCTGAAAAGTAATACGAAATCTCTCGCCCACAGATACATTTGCCGGAGCTGATGCAGTAAATTCAATATCATTGGCACTTGCCCAGGCTGCTGACAGCAATAAAATTACCGATATTAAAATAATCCTTCGCATAGGTTTCCTTAATTTACCATTCTCTGAGAGGTCTCTCAGGCCTTCTTTGTCTTTCTTCACGCTCAATCTTTTCCTGTATTTCCTGTTCCTGCTGATTCAAGGCATCCAGAATTCTTTGAGCATCTTCCGGTGAAATCTGATCAGGACGCGGCTGTGATTCCTGCTCCTGTTCCTGATCTTGTTCTTGCTCTTGTTCATCCTGTTGTTGTTGATCCTGTTGCTGATCATTATCACCATCCTGTTCCTGGTCCTGATCCTGCTGTTGCTGTTGTTCCTGTTCCTGCAAAAGCCTCATGGCCATGGCAAGGTTATGTCGTGTGTCGTTATCATCAGGTCTCAGGCGCAAAGAATTCTTATAGGCTTCAATTCCTTCCTGTATTTGCTGGTTGCCAAGTCTTGCGTTGCCAAGATTGTGATATACATCAGCACGTCGATTATCCGGAATATTAAGATTGGAAATTCCATCAAGAATATTTGCAGCTTCATCGTATCTGCCCTGCTTATACAATGCATTGGCAAGGTTATAAAGAGCTTTGAGACTCTGCGAATCTTCTTCCAGAGCTCTGCGATAATTCTTTTCCGCTTCGGTAAAATTTTCGGCTTTATATTCACGGTTTCCGCGCCTGACATCCGGATTTACATGCTGTGAATATGCTTGTAAAGCTGTAAAGTTAAGTAAAAACAGGATGATGATTAAATTCTTCATAGGATTCAGAATTCAGTATTGAAATTCAACAAACCAAATTTCATTGATATTCTTTGAAATTTATTACACAATCACGTAACATCAAATAGTTTTATTTTGTTAAGCCACTTGTTTTTTCTTTCAAAAATTATAAGTTCAAGAACAAAGAAAATGAGGGCAAGCGCAATGAAATAATGAAACCTGCTTTCATATTCTGAAAATCTTGTAGTTTCATACTCCTGCTGCTCCATTTTGCGGATTTCTTCAAGAATACTGTTTAAGCCTAAATCAGGGCCTGTTCCCGACCTAAAAACTCCTCCGGCAGCCTGTGCAATACTGCGCAACATGGGTTCGTCAAAACGGCTAATCACAGTATTTCCTTCATGATCACGTATAAATCCACTCAATTGCCCGCCGCGATACACAGGAATGGGAGCACCTTGTGAGGTACCTGTACCTACAGTATGAATTATTATACCCTGTTCTGCAGCTCTGTTTGCCACAGGTATAGGATCATCCTGATGGTTTTCACCATCCGAAACAAGTATAATTACTCTGCTTCTTTCATCCTGACCGGAGAAGGATGCAATACTTCTTTCCAGGGCTCTTCCGATAGCAGTTCCCTGAACCTGAACAGAATTTGTATTTACAGTGCGTAAAATCATTTTTACTGCATCATGATCGGATGTCATAGGAACCTGAGTTACCGCAGAACCTGCAAATAAAACTAAACTCACACGGTCATTATCCAGCCGGTCAATCAGTCTTGATACGGCCATTTTGGCGCGGTCCATGCGATTGGGACGAATATCCTCAGCAAGCATGCTGCGGCTTACATCCAAAGCAATCACAATGTCAATTCCTTTGCTTTTGGTTTCTTCAGTTTTAAAACCAATTTGCGGGTTTACTGCTGCCATGATAAGTGATGAAAAAGCCAGCAAAAACAGGGCAAATCTAAGCAGAGGACGTGCCTTTGACCGCATTGGCATCAGGCGATCCAGTAATTGAAGATTGCCCAGCTTTTTTATTCTTTTTTTACGAATATACAGCGCAGCTACAAAGACCATAAGCAATACAGGCAATATTGCAAATAGTATAAAATACTCCTGATTTTCAAATCTTAAGATATCCATACCTTAATATTTACTTTAACTCCCATATTCTATGTAGTAACTTTAAGCCAGGTATTTCTCAATACAAATTCCAATCCTGAAAGCAACAGCGCCAGTAACACCAGAGGTATATATTCATCACTTTTACGTGCAAATTCAATCACATCAATTTTTGATCTTTCCAGCTGATCTATTTCTGAATAGATTTCAGTCAGAGCAGCCTGGTTATCGGCCCAGAAATATAAGCCACCAGTCATTTCTGCCATTTCCTCCAACAGTGCTTCATCAACCGGGATTTCAACATCACGATACTGCACCCCAAATGGCGTTTGAAATGGATAAGGGACAGGACCTGAACTACCAACCCCAACAGTATACACTCTTATATTATACATCTGGGCTATTTCAGCTGCAGTAAGTGGATCAATAACACCGGTATTGTTAATACCATCAGTAAGCAGGATTATCACTTTACTGATAGCATCACTTTCCCTGAGCCTGTTAATGGCAGTAGCAAGTCCGTCTCCAATAGCTGTACCATCTTCTACCATTCCTGTATGCACTGTCCTCATCATATCTACCAGCAGTTCATGATCGGTGGTGAGTGGCACCATAGTAAAACTTTCGCCGCTAAAGATTGTAAGGCCAATGCGGTCGCCGGGCCGCATATTTATAAACTCAATAGCTGTTTCCTTGGCTGCTTCCATACGGTTGGGTTTAAAATCTTCAGCAAGCATGGAACCGGAAATATCAAGCGCTATAACAATATCAATACCTTCAATGGTAACATCCTGCGTTCGTGATGTAGATTGTGGCCTTGCAAGAGCAATTATCAGTAATGAAAGCACGAGCATTCTCAAAACAAAGGGAAGATGAAGCAGATATAATCTGAAACTTTTCTTTACATTTCGGATAAAACCCGAATGCGAATACTGCATCTCTGAATGCAGATATTTTCCTCGCCAAAAATAATATGCTACCAGCACTGGTATTACCAGTAAAAAGTAAAGAAAAGGTTTATATGCAAATGTTATTTCTGTAAACATTGTAATATTTAGTGATTGCTGTAATAAATACGAGTTCAGGAATCAGATTCTTCCTTAATAATTTTAGATTCCTTTGATTCTTCTCTCAACCTTGTCATATTTACAAATTCAAATGCCGTATCCATTGAATTTTCGTTTTCGCTGGATTCAGGAATGTGTTTGGCAAATTTTACCAGATCGGCCAGTTGCAGGCTTTCCCATAAAATTTCTTCAGCTTCTTTATCATCAGGCTTACCAGCAAGTGCCGCTATTATCTCTGCACTTGTCATTTCCATGGCATTGATTTTAAATCTTTTTTCCAGATAATGCCTTAAAATATCTGTTAACTCGCTATGATACTGTTTTACCTTACCCTGTTGCCATAGCTTCTGCGATTTAAGTTTTTCAAGACTGCTGATAGCTGCAATATGTGCCGGAATATCAGGTTTCTCCCAAATGGTTGGTGCGGGTGCTTTGGGTTTTCTTCTTTTTAAATAATAGATCAACCCAAAAACAATAGCACCTAAAGCAGCGGCTATGAGCAACCATGGTAGTATTTCCCTGAAAGTAACAGGTGCTGCCATAACAGATTTGATATCCTTAAGATCAGTGTGTTCATCAATCAGGAATTGCTCTACTTCAAGCAATAATGGCTCGCTTTCCACTTCAATTGTATCACTTAAGGCCATAAACCTGAAAATAAAGGGCTCTACAGGATGAAAACCTTCTTCCCATGAAGTAATCCGAAGGGTTCTTTGGATTTTAATATTATTTCTGTCATTTGCATGAAGTGTATCAGTTCTCCCATAATGAAGGATTTCTATTTTTTGTGAAATCTGTTCATTAAAAACAGGCATTTCCAGTTGCAAACTATCGGGAAACTCAATAATAAAGGACAATTCTACAGGTTCGCCCATAAATATTGAAGATGGTTCGATCTTGTTGGAAATATGCTGAGCTTTCACAGAAATGCTTGCTGCAAATGCTATAAGAAACGACAGTAATATATTTTTTACGGATTTTCTCATTATCAGAATAAGTTTTCCTTTAACAAGTATTTATTGCTTAGACTTAATTAGTTTATCCTTCTTTTAAAAAGCTCAATAAGTGGCGGCACATAGTCCTGATCTGTGCTAATCGTCGTAAGGTCAACAGAAGCCCTGGTAAACGCATTCTTAAGAAACTTTTCGTGCTGTATCTGCCAGTTGTTAAGGTTATCTCTGAAACTTTTGCTGGAAGTATCAGCCCAAATCATTTGTCCGCTTTCAGCATCACGCATCCTTACCAGTCCCACTGACGGAATTTCACGTTCCAGCGGATCATAGACCCTTATACCCACCAGATCATGTTTTTTGGCAACGATTGACAGGGCATCCTCAAATCCTTTGTCCTGCATATCTGAAATTAGAAATGCTACTGACTTTTTTTTGATAACATTGCGCATGTACTTTAATGCGCCGGAAATGTCTGTTCCCTGGTGCTCAGGTTTGAAATCGAGTAGTTCGCGAATGATTCTCAAGATATGTGTGGTTCCTTTTTTTGGTGGAATAAATTTTTCAATAGTACTGCTGAAAAATATAACACCCACCTTATCATTGTTATTTATGGCTGAAAATGCAAGTACAGCAGATATTTCAGTGATCATCTCTTCTTTGAGCTGCCTGCGTGTTCCAAATTCATTTGAACCGCTTACATCAATAATAAGCATCACGGTCAGCTCACGTTCTTCCTCAAATACCTTAACATAAGGATGATTGAAGCGTGCGGTTACGTTCCAGTCAATGGATCTTATATCATCGCCAAACTGATATTCACGCACTTCCGTAAAAGCCATACCACGGCCTTTGAAAGCGCTCTGGTAATTTCCGGCAAAAACCTGATTGGATATTCCACGCGTTTTGATCTCAATCTTGCGTACTTTTTTTATCAGTTCTTTAGTTTCCATATGACTTAAGGAACTTCAACAGTATTCAGGATATCGTTGATAATATCTTCAGATGTTATATTTTCAGCTTCTGCTTCATAAGTAAGTCCGATACGATGCCTGAGAACATCAGGACAAATGGCTCTCACATCTTCAGGTATTACATAGCCCCGACGCTTGATAAAAGCATAGGCTTTGGAAGCAAGTGCCAGGTTTATACTAGCCCGTGGTGAACCACCATAACTTATCAAATGCTCCATTTTGTCAAGTCCAAAATCCTTCGGATACCGGGTTGCAAAAACAATATCGGTTATATAATTTTCAATTTTTTCATCCAGATAAACTTCTCTGACCACCTGACGTGCTTTAATAATGTCGCGGGGATTTAGCACAGGTGATGTAGTGGGAAATACACCGCTTACATTCTGTCTTATAATAAGTTTTTCTTCTTCCTTTTCGGGATAACCGATCATGATTTTCAGCATGAAACGGTCCACCTGTGCTTCGGGCAGGGGATAGGTGCCTTCCTGTTCCAGGGGGTTTTCGGTGGCCAGCACCAGGAAGGGCTCATCCAACGGGAAAGTCTGATCTCCGATGGTTACCTGTCGCTCCTGCATGGCTTCCAGCAAAGCACTTTGCACTTTGGCAGGGGCACGGTTTATCTCATCTGCCAGGATGAAATTGGCGAAAACAGGTCCTTTCTTTACCAGAAATTCTTCTGTGCGCTGCGAATAGATCATGGTTCCTATAAGGTCAGCAGGCAACAGGTCGGGGGTAAACTGTATCCTTGAAAACTTTGCCTTTATTGAATTGGCCAAAGACTTAATGGCAAGGGTTTTGGCCAGCCCAGGTACACCTTCAAGCAATACGTGCCCATCGGCAAGTAACCCGATTAAAAGCCTGTCTACCATGCCTTTCTGGCCTACAATGACCTTTTTCATTTCCATAGTCAGGATGTCTACAAATGCACTTTCCTGTTGAATCTGTTCGTTTAATTCTTTTATATCCATAATGCAAATGAATTATATTTTAAAGTTGTGCTGCAAAAATAGGTTTTGATAAGTCTAAAGAGACTTTTTAACAGTTAATTTATGTTAATATTCAGGTTAAAAAAATTAAGTGAAATAATGCTAAAAGCATTGACAAATAATAAATATGCACTAATTATGAGTATAAGAAGGGTAGGGGGGATCAAAAAACTGAATCGCCTGTATAAGATGTAAACCTTTCCAGTACTTCAATACCGGCCAGTGAGTTACCCGACATATTAAGTGCAGGCGACCAAACCGCTATACTTAGTTTTTGTGGTATAAAAGCAACAATCCCGCCGCCAACACCGCTTTTTCCGGGCAAACCCACTCGATAGGCAAAATCACCTGCTTCGTTATACATACCCGAAGTGATCATTAGTGCGCTGATTCTTTTGGTCTGGCTTGCATTCAGAATATTTTTTCCAATAAAGGGATTAGTTCCATGGTTAACAAGATACAGGAAAGAACGGGCCAGATTCCGGCAGTCCATTTCAATGGAGCACTGTTTAAAATAGAAGCTAAGAACATCTTCCACCGGATTCTTTATATTTCCGTAGCTTTTCATAAAATATGCCAGGGCATAATTCCTGTCGCCGGTTTCTTTTTCTGAAGCAGCCACTGAGTCATTATAGTTTACATTTGGATCATTACAAACTTCCCTTACAAAATCAATAAGTTCACTGTAGGGATCATTGCAATGCGACAGAATAATATCTGATACCACAAGTGCTCCCGCATTGATAAAAGGGTTTCGCGGAATACCTTGTTCGTGTTCGAGCTGAACGAGCGAGTTAAAGGATGTACCGGAGGGTTCTTTTCCCATTCGGTCCCATAACTTGCTGCCCAGCTTGCTGTAAGCGAGCGTGAGACCGAATACTTTAGAAATAGATTGAATGGAAAAGGGGATATTGCAATCTCCTTTGCAGTAGCTTTTTTTATCAAGAGTCTGTATGCTGATTCCCAAGTGACCTGATGAAACCTGCTGTAATGCTGGTATATAATCGGCAATCTTACCGTAAACCGTCATGGGTTTTACTTCATTGTAAATCCGGTTAATAATTTCCTGGAAATCCATGTGTTTCAAATAATTAATTAATAAGATTGTTACGCTTTCAGTTGGAGTCAGATATCCAAAAGTTCAGTTGCAAAATTAATAAACCCCACAGGATATTGTCAATTTTTCCTGAAACTACAGCCAGAATTACTATATTCGCTTGTCAAACTCATTTTTTCATCAAAAACCAAAAATATGATAAGGAGAACTTTATGGTTGTTTGCATTGCCTGCAGTACTTTTTGTTCTGGCAGGCTGCGGACCACGCACGCAACCGGCAGAAAATTTTACGGAATCACCGCCAGAACTTTTTGAATCAGGAACACACCAGGCTTTTTTCAATAACCTGGCAAGTTTGTGTGGACAATCATTCAAGGGAGAACAGGTTTATCGCAGCCATCACGGCGAAAGCTGGGCCGGCAGGGATATGATCATGTATGTAACCGTATGTGAAGACGATCATATTTACATACCGTTTCATGTGGACGACGATCATTCGCGCACCTGGATGTTTACTGCAGAAGAAGAAGGATTAAGATTCAGACACCAGCACCTGCATGAAGACGGTACGCATGAAGACGGATCAATGTACGGTGGTTATGCTGATGACAATGGAACTGCATTTGTCCAGTATTTTCCTGCAGACGAATACACTGCCGGAGTTATTGAAGATGGTGGTGGAAATTTATGGACCGTATCCGTTGATGAAGAATTCACAACATTTTCGTACCGTCTTGATCGCGATGGCGAGAAACGTTTTGAAATAGTTTTTGATCTGACCAATCCTTTGGTAAATTAAAAAAGTACAGGAATAGATTTTAATTAAATTGTCTGGAGCGTTATTCATCAAATTTTCCAGGTATTTTTTGTTTTATGTTTTCTTTTTCATTTTGGCGTAAATGGATTTGTATGCAAACAATTTTCAAATATTCGATTCTCAGGGGGATATCATTTCATTAATTGTAAGGCATTATCATATACAAAACTCAAGATTTGCAATTATTGAAAACATGGTATATTTGTCCTATAATTTATATTATGTTAAATAGAAAATATTAAATGAAGGGCGACTGTTTATTACAATCGCCCTTACTTTTAATGTGCCTCTCCTTATCTCAGGATAAACATTTAAGATTAAAATCCTTCCATATCCTCATCATCAGTAATTCCAAACTTTTCTTTCCAGATTTGATTGGTTTCTTCAAGTTTATCCTGTTGATCGGTACGCATGTATAATTCACGAAGTGAGCGTAAAACTATTTCAAAGTTTTCATCTTCAGCGTCAATCATTTCAAATGCTTCTTCCAGGTATGGCTGAGCTTTGAGCCAAATTTCCTTAATTTTTACTTCTTCCTTTTCATAAGCTCTGAAGTCCATATCTTTTCTTAGTTTATTTTCTGCTTCCACAAAAAGTCGTATACCTTCATTAAAATAAACTGCTCCAAGATTATAAATGGCATCAAAATAATCAGGTTTTAGTTCAATTGCTCTTTCATAAGCTTTTATAGCTTCATTATAAGCAAATTCTCTCTCTTCCATAGTAAACAAGGTATCTCTTGACATTTGGTCATAATTAACTGCAAATGCATAATGCAGATTATGGTTATCAGGGTCGCGATCTATAGCTATTTCGAGAATTCTTCTGGCTTCAGGAATGTTTCCTGTTGTTAAATAAATATTTGCTTCGGCAAATATCATATCCAGATCATCAGGATATTTTTCGCGACCTTTGCTAATCCATTTCACAGCAGTTTCCTCATCTCCCCTTGAATTAGCAATATTAGAAAGTGAAATAAATAAAAAGGGCTGATCATATCCCATTTCTTCTACCTGCAAATAGATATCATATGCTTTGTCTATTTCTCCGGCAAGTTCTGCAGCCAAACCTGAGTTGTATAGCGTGGCAGTATCAATTGTACCAAAAGTTTCGCTTACACGGTAAGAATACAAAAAGTAATTACTTGCCCGGGAGAAATTATTTTCATTGTACTTTATGGCTCCTGCATTGAAAAAATACTCAGAAAGCATGAGATTGGTCTGCTGAATGTCCAGCATGTTACTGTTATCAGTATCCAGTTCCATAGCCTTCTTCATGGATTCAAAAGCATCAATTAATGGTTCTTCAACCAGGTTTGCAAATTGCGGATCTTCTGAACCTGCAATTTCCATAAGTATCTGTGCATTAAGAATATGAGTTTCAGGATTACTCATTGTAGACTCATCCTTAAGGGCATTTTGAATATGCTGAAGTGCTTCTTCAAGGTTTCCTCTGTTAAGGTTGCGGTTTGCTCTTCTTACTTCTCCTCTCTGTGCGCTTACCATCTCCACGGCAAATACACTTAGTATTAATAATAATGCGATTTTTTTCATTTGCTTAAAATTTTATGTTTTGGTAAACTTAGTTGTACTTGCAAATGTAGCATAAATTAACTTTACAAGTAACATATCAATTATATCTATATCAATAATATTAATTATTCTTTTGTTTATTCTTTAGTATTGTTAGAATTCTCTTGTAAGTCATCAGGATCTTGTATATCATCAGGAATTTCAATTACTTCATCATCCTCAGATTTTTCCTGAACTTTAGCAACAGCAGCAATTGTATCTCCATTACGCAAATTGATCAGCTTAACTCCCTGTGTTGCACGTCCCATGTTTCTCAATCCTGCAACTGAAAGGCGAATGGTAATCCCTGATTTATTAATAATCATAAGATCATCATCATCGCCTACGTTTACCATTGCAATAAGCTTGCCGGTTTTATCAGTAACGTTGATGGTCTTCACTCCTTTTCCACCCCTGTTGGTGATCCGGTATTCACTGAGGAACGATTTTTTACCAAATCCATTCTCCGAAACAACCAGAATAGAACTATCAGGGTCATTAACACAAACCATGCTTACTACCTCGTCATTTTCATCATTTAAAGTTATACCTTTTACTCCTGATGCGCTTCTGCCCATTGGGCGAATAATATTTTCAGGGAAGCGAATGGCTTTACCGTTTTTAGCAGCAATTAAAATTTCACTTTGTCCACCGGTAAGATTAGCTTCAAGTAACTCATCGCCCGGACGTATATTAATGGCAATAATACCATTTGCGCGTGGTCTTGAATAAGCTTCTAGTGACGTCTTCTTAATTATTCCTTTTTTGGTGCAAAGGATGATAAAGTTATTTTCAATATACTCCTCATCTGTCAGGTCTTTTACCTTTACAAATGCTTTTACTTTATCATCAGCAGGAATATTTATCATATTCTGGATGGGTCTTCCTTTGCTGCTCTTGGTTCCTTCCGGAATTTCAAATACTCTGATCCAGTAACATTTACCCTGCTCAGTAAAGAAGATAAGATAGTTATGATTTGTAGCGTGGAAAAGATATTCTACAAAATCTTCGTCGCGGGTTGTGGAACCTTTTGAGCCGGTCCCTCCCCTTGCCTGGGTTCTGAATTCTGTTAAATTGGTTCTTTTAATATATCCCATATGAGAAATGGTAATTACCATATCTTCGTCGGGAATTGTATCTTCTATGCGGAAATCATTAGCAGTATATTCAATCTCGGTGCGGGATTTATCACCATATTTTTCTTTGATCTCAAGCAATTCATCTTTGATTATCTGCATACGCATTTCCAGGCTCCCCAATATGGCTTTTAAATGTTCTATCTTTTTAAGAAGCTCATTGTATTCTTCTTTAATCTTTTCAATTTCGAGTCCGGTCAGTCTTTGCAGTTGCATAGCCAAAATGGCTCTTGCCTGCACATCTGACAGGTTGTATGTGTCAATAAGTCCGTTTCTTGCTTCTTCGGGAGTTTTACTCTTTTTTATGAGTTCGATAACATCATCAATATTATTTAATGCTATAATGAGTCCTTCAAGAATATGTGCTCTTTTTTCGGCTTCTCTTAGTTCAAATTCAGTGCGCCGGGTAACTACTTCGTGCCTGTGTTCAACAAAATACTTTATAATATCCTTAAGGTTGAGTAACATAGGCCTGCCGTTAACCAGGGCAATGTTGTTAACGTTGAAAGCGGTTTGCAAACCGGTATGTTGGTAAAGCAGATTAAGAACAACATTAGGCACAGCATCTCTTCTCAATTCATAAACAATCCGTAAGCCACTCCTGTCTGATTCATCCCGAATATCGGTAATTCCTTCAATCTTTTTATCATTGATCAAATCTGCAGTTTTCCTGATCATTTCAGCCTTATTTACCTGATAAGGCACCGATGTAACAATAATAGTTTGTTTTCCGTTTTCTTCTCCTTCAAATGTAGCTTCTCCACGCATTACAATGCGGCCTCTTCCGGTATGATAAGCTTCCTTAACACCTTCATACCCGTAAATCATACCACCAGTTGGAAAATCTGGAGCTTTTATAAAGCTCATAAGTTCATCGATGGTTATTTCGGGGTTATCAATATAGGCAACAGTACCGTCAACTACTTCTGTAAGGTTATGTGGTGGCATATTGGTTGCCATACCCACGGCAATACCACTGGCACCGTTAATAAGGAGATTGGGAACCTTTGCCGGTAAAACTGTGGGTTCTTCAATAGTATCATCAAAATTTAACTGAAAATCAACAGTTTCCTTGTTAATATCGGCCAGCATTTCCTCCGATATTTTTCTCAGCCTAGCTTCTGTATATCGCATTGCGGCGGGGCTATCACCATCAATACTGCCAAAGTTTCCCTGACCATCAATCAAAGGATACCTCAATGACCATGTCTGAGCCATCCTCACCATTGCATCATAAACTGATGTATCACCGTGAGGGTGGTATTTTCCTAACACCTCTCCTACTATACGTGCTGATTTTTTATATGGACGATTGCTTAATATACCCAGCTCCGACATTCCAAAAAGAACTCTTCGGTGTACAGGCTTTAAACCATCCCGAACATCAGGAAGTGCCCTTGAAACTATTACCGACATCGCATAATCGATGTAGGCACTTTTCATTTGATCTTCTATATTAACCTTGGTTATTTTTTCTTCTGACATACTTAATTTTCTTAGTATTATTCCATCATTTTTGTTGTCGACTTACACGACGCGAAATTACGGTTTTTTTATGGAAAAAAGATGTCCTCCAACCTTCCATTATTAGTAATTTGCTAACAAAACGGCATTTTTTTTGTTAATAAAAACAACTGAAAGTTTTTATAAGCAAACATCTTGTTTTTTGTAGCTTGCAAAGGCTCAATAAAACATCATTGCATTTTGTAACAGTTATTGTGAATAAATATTGCCGAACTTTCAACGGTTTTAGTTAATATTGTATATAATTTTGATTGAATTTTAGTTAAGAACACTTATTTATATTATCGCATATTATTATGGAAGCGAAATTTTCTCCAAGAGTTAAAGATGTAATTACCTACAGCCGTGAAGAAGCCATCCGGAATGGGAATGACTATATAGGTATAGAACATCTTCTGCTCGGACTTATCAGAGAAGGTGAAGGACTGGCCGTTCAGATAATGATCAACCTGGGTGTTGATCTTTCCCAAATTAAATCTCATATTGAAAAAACTATTCGTACGGATTCAAAAAAGAGCCGTAGCGTAGACAATATTCCCCTGGTAAAACAGGCCGAACGTGTGCTTAAGATCACCTACCTCGAAGCCAAAGTTTTTAACAGCGACATCATTGGCACCGAACATCTACTTTTATCTATACTTAAAGACAAGGAAAATCTTGCCACCCGGCTGTTGTTAAAACAAGGTGTGGATTATGATAACATAAAGGATGAGATTTTTCATCTGAAAAACAATCCCGATGAATCAGCATTGGGCAGAATGGATCCGCGCAGTGAGCTTTCACAAGGTTCTGAAGACGATGAGACATCAGAAGGTGGTGGATTTGGAGGTGGTTTTAAAAAATACTCCGATAAATCCAAAACTCCGGTACTTGATAATTTTGGCCGTGACCTTACCAAAGCCGCCGAAGAGGATCGCCTTGACCCTGTTGTTGGTCGTGAAAAGGAACTGGAACGTATTGCCCAGATTTTATCACGCCGAAAAAAGAATAACCCAATTCTGATTGGAGAACCGGGTGTGGGTAAATCAGCCATAGCCGAAGGTCTGGCATTGCGCATAGTTCAGCGAAAAGTATCAAGAGCTCTTTTCAATAAGCGGATTGTAACACTTGATATTGCTTCGTTGGTAGCCGGTACTAAATACCGCGGACAATTTGAAGAGCGCATGAAAGCGCTTCTCAATGAGCTGGAAAAAACCCCGGATGTCATTCTGTTTATTGATGAGTTACATACCATTGTGGGCGCAGGTGGTGCAAGCGGATCGCTTGATGCTTCCAATATGTTCAAACCTGCCCTTGCAAGGGGCGAAATTCAGTGCATTGGAGCCACTACGCTCGATGAATATCGTCAGCATATAGAAAAGGATGGTGCGCTTGAAAGACGCTTCCAGAAGGTGCTTATTGACCCCACTTCAGCTGAAGAAACTATTGAGATTCTCAATAATATTAAAAAGAAATACGAAGACCACCACCTGGTAACCTATTCACCTGAAGCTATTAAGGCTTGTGTAAGCCTAACCAGCAGATACGTTACCGACAGATGTCTGCCCGACAAAGCCATTGATGCGCTAGATGAAGCCGGTTCAAGGGTGCATATTACCAATATCAGGGTACCCGAAAACATCATTAATATTGAAGCTAAGATTGATACAGTTCGCGAAGAAAAAACCCGCGCTATCAAGAGCCAGAAATATGAGCAGGCAGCCAAGTTCCGTGACCAGGAGCGTGAGTTACTCGATCTTCTTGAAAAAGAAAAACGAGTTTGGGAAGAAGAATCTCAACTGCATCGTGAAACTGTAACTGAGCAAAACGTTTCGGAAGTAGTTTCCATGATGACAGGGGTTCCCGTGCAGCGCATAGCACTAAATGAAAGTCAGCGTTTAATAAGCATGGAAGCTGACCTTGAAAAAAGTGTAATAGGACAAAATGATGCTATCAAAAAAGTGGTGCAGTCTATCCGCCGTAATCGTGCCGGATTAAAAGACCCTGCAAAGCCCATTGGTTCATTTATCTTTTTAGGGCCTACAGGTGTCGGTAAAACTCACCTGGCAAAAGTACTTTCAAAGCATTTGTTCGACTCTGACGATGCCATAGTTCGTATTGATATGAGCGAATATATGGAGAAATTTGCAGTTAGCCGTTTAATTGGTGCTCCTCCAGGTTATGTGGGTTATGAAGAAGGTGGACAATTGACTGAAAAAATCAGGCGCAAGCCCTATTCAGTGCTCTTACTTGATGAAATTGAAAAAGCACATCCCGACGTTTTCCACCTGTTACTTCAAATGCTTGACGATGGTCAGCTTACTGATAGCCTTGGACGAAGGATTGACTTTAAAAATACCATTATTATAATGACATCCAATATTGGTTCGCGTCAATTAAAAGATTTCGGTATGGGCGTAGGATTTAATACCGGAGCCAAAAAATCGGGCAGTAAGGAGTATGCACAAAGCGTTATTGAAAATGCTTTGAAAAAATCCTTTGCTCCGGAATTCCTTAACCGTGTTGATGATATCGTGATATTTGAATCGCTACAGAAGGAAGATATCTTCAAAATCATCGACATTGAACTTGCCAGGCTCTATACCCGCATTGAGAATTTGGGTTATAAGGTTATCCTTGCAGATGCTGCAAAAGAGTATATTGCAGAAAAAGGTTGGGATTCAGCCTTTGGTGCCCGTCCGTTGAAAAGAGCAATTCAGAAATATCTTGAAGATCCTCTTGCTGAAGAAATCATCAGGGCCAAGGTTGAAGAAGGCGACGAGATTTATGTTGACATCGATAGCGAAAACAGTGAAATTACTGTTAAGGCACGAAAAAATGCCAAAGAAAAAGCAGACTCTTAACTATTCTTTGGTTTTATTTATAGAAATTCTTCACTCAACCGGATTGCCATACAGCAATCCGGTTTTTTATGCAATTATTATTCCTATCAGATTTAACCATTAAACAAAATCTGGTGAAAAAAAAACACAAAAACTCTTAGCAGATTATAAGAGATATTGTAGCTTTGATTTTTAAAACTACGTTAAAATTATTTCCAAAAATCGTATTTTTAAAGCAGATATAATTAACTAATCATTAAGACAAAACTCAAATAAACATGAAGAAAAAAATTTACCTGAGTTTTTTGATTTTTACAGTTCTGGCTTGTGTCAACCATCTTTTTGCCCAGGAAATTCAGATCCGTGGTACGGTGCGTGATGCTTCAGATCAGCAAACCCTGCCTGGTGTAAATGTAATGGTTAAAGGAACCAGTACAGGTACTGTAACCGATATTAATGGTCAGTATCAGATCAGAGCATCGATAGGCTCAGTATTGGTTTTTACCTTTGTGGGAATGCAAGAAAAGGAGGTGGAAGTGGATGCCAGTACCAGCACGATTGATGTGGACCTGCGCAGCGAAGTAGCTATCCTGCAAGAATTTGTGGTTGCGGTTTCTGCCATTGCCCGGGACCGGGAGACTCCGGTTGCCATTTCCACTATCAGTGCCGAAGTTATTACAGAAAGACTGGGTTCGCAAGAGTTTCCCGAAATTCTGAAATCTACCCCCAGTGTTTATGCCACAAAGGATGGTGGAGGTTTTGGCGATGGCCGTATTAATCTCCGGGGTTTCGACTCCAATAATATAGGAGTACTCATCAATGGTGTGCCGGTAAATGACATGGAGAATGGCCGTGTTTACTGGTCAAACTGGGCAGGTTTGTCAGATGTAACCCAGACAATGCAGGTACAACGTGGATTGGGTGCTTCCAGGTTGGCAATAAGTTCAGTTGGTGGCACCATCAATATTGTTACCCAAACTACCGATACAAGAAGAGGTGGAACAGTATCTTACGGTTTTGGTCACGATGGTTACGAGAGAAGGTCACTGTCCTTATCCACAGGTATGATGGAAAATGGTTGGTCAATCACTGCGTTAGGAGGTCGTACAACAGGGCACGGATTTGTGGATGGAACAGAATTCGATGGCTGGTCCTACTTTTTAAATGCTTCTAAAAAGGTTAATGATCAGCATATTCTCAGCTTTACCGCTTTTGGTGCACCGCAGTGGCATAATCAACGCTGGCCGCGTCAGTTGGTGCAAACCTATCGTGATCATGAAAAAGGTATTCGCTATAATCCATCCAGAGGTTTACTCAACGGACAGTTTTTTAACGCCTCGCATAATGAATATCATAAGCCTCAGCTTTCATTAAACCATTTCTGGTCAATCAACCCCTCCACTACCCTTTCAACAGCAATGTATGCTTCTATTTCATCAGGGGGTGGCCGGCGTACACTTGGACCACAGTCATCCTGGTTTCAGTATGATCGTAATACCGGCCTGCCGGTTAAAGGCACAACAAGACTTACACCTGATGGGTATCTGGATTTCGATTATGCTCTTGAACATAATGCAACATTATCAAATGGTTCTGATGTTATTATCGGAAATGCAATGAATGAGCACGACTGGTATGGGTTGCTATCTACCGCACAGCATGAAGTAGAAAATCTACGTTTTACCGGTGGATTAGACCTCAGGTACTACAGAGGCTATCACTATCAGATGGTTACTCACTTGCTTGGTGGTACCCATTACCAGGATGTTACTTACAGAACTGATTCGGTTGTTTCCAGAAATGTGAACAGAGCTCCCTCAGCCCGCCTTGGAGTAGGTGATAAAATCGGTTACCATGACCTGGGCGAAGTAGGCTGGGCAGGAATTTTTACACAGGCAGAATATGTTACACCTGAATATTCAGCATTTTTATCTGCAACACTATCCAACACAAGTTACAGACGTACCGATTATTTCCTCTACTTTGATGATGATTCACCCCATAGACCAAGACTGCTGGCAGAAGCCGAATCATTGCTTGGCCAGGCTAATAATGCCATCGCTCAAGGTGATACAGTTGCTTACGATAGCTTTATGCAACAACGCAACACTATAAACAACATGCAGGCATTACAACCACAGAGGTCTGACTGGATTGACTTCTTGGCCTGGAGTATAAAAGGAGGAGCTAATTACAATATTTCGGACAGGCATAATGTTTTTGCCAATGC
>SKSE01000306.1 GCA_007118135.1 Bacteroidales bacterium
TTGATCTCAATGTTGATCTGGGCCAGTAAAAGATCGAAAAACAGGTTATTGGCCCTCATTGAAATGATTTCAAGGTCTTCAATATAACGTTTGCGGGCTTCCTGAAAGCGAAGCGGT
Organism: Bacteroidales bacterium; assembly: GCA_007118135.1. GTDB lineage: Bacteria > Bacteroidota > Bacteroidia > Bacteroidales > UBA7960 > SKVR01. Next base: position 118 of record SKSE01000306.1, read on the forward strand.
TCAATCATACGCTCCCATTTATAGGGATTGAAAGCAAAAATGGGTTGTGAAAAACCAATATTTATGGGTGTTGACAGAAAAGATGTAGTGTTTCCATCTTCCCGAATAAGGTCAATACGTTCCAGACCGGTACTCATAAAGATTTGACCACCTGTCAGCCCTACTCGCTGATTTAATGACAAATTTCCTGAAGATGATGCAAGACTTCTTCTGACAAACACATCAGAACCGTCGGGTAATGTAATTGCCTGGATGGTCCGGTTGAGGTTTGGCAGTGTTGCATCTAATCTTAAACCCGGTAAATAACCCGCCTGGTAGGACCGGTGACGCCAATAACTTCCCCGGTAACGGTGTCTTGCCGCCAACGCATCGGGCGATTGCTCGCGTGCAATAATAATTACTTCTTCAAGCGCCAGAAAACGAATTTCTGATAAATCCTGAGCTGATGAATCTATAGTAACAAAAACCGAAAGGATGGCAATAACAAGTCCTGTAAAAATACTTTGCTTCATAAGATTGGATATTTTTCTTTCAGATATGGCTGGTATAAAACAGGGTAAAATTAGTGTTTTTGAATGTACAAAAGGATGGCGGTTTCGTTAAATATATTTATATATTGCATAAGCAGCACCTCCAATGCCGGGCTGGTCCGGCAAAATCTTAATAATAATCTATTTTGTTTCACCATTGTCCGGTAAAATTTTACTAATAGCTGCTTAATATATTATCGCTGCTCTGCAGCTTTACTTTTGACATGCTAACCTATTGGCTACAAATATATTCGCTGCTCTGCAGCTAAAGGTAAGCGGCAGAGCCGCGCTAATATTTGTAGGAATTTCGATCTATATCCAAACCTAGCCCCCGCGGGGCGATGATATTAAAATTGTTAGCAAATACAATGATTTTGAACATACAAAAAAATTTAACCGGACAACAATGATTTGTTTAAGAGAAGTTGAAAACTAAAAAAGGGTTCAGGTAATCTTTTGATATTATGATTATTTGAAAGCCGGGTTAAATAATCATTTTACTTTATATCAGAATTTAATAAAAACTTTCGTAGCTTCGTTTTTGTAAAATAACAGATGCAATGGAAACTGATATTCGCTGGAAGCAAAGGTTATCAAATTATAACAAAGCCTTGTCTCAATTAAAAAAGTTCATAGATAAAGTGGATTTGAACGAACTTGAGGAGCAAGGCATTATTCAGGCATTTGAGTTTACACACGAACTGGCCTGGAACCTCATGAAGAATTATTTTGAATATCAGGGCAATACAAATATTACAGGTTCGAGAGATGCAACCCGCGAAGCCTTTAATAAAGGTTTAATTGAGGATGGTGAAGGTTGGATGGAAATGATTGCAAGTCGGAATAAGTCTTCACACACATATAATGAGAGTGTTGCAAAGGAAATCAGAGAAAAGATTTTCAAGACCTATTACCATCTATTTATCGACCTGAAAAACAAAATGTTAAATCTATAGTTGTATGCCATTTGGGCTGAAACAAAGTCAGGTAAATGCCATCAATAGCATATTCAAAGAATTTGTAGCTATTGAAAAAGTAATCATTTATGGCTCAAGGGCCAAAGGCTCTCACAAACCAGGTTCTGATATAGATTTGGTTATAGAAGGAAATGAACTGACTTTTTCAGAGTTATTGTCCATTGAAAACAAGATTGATGATCTCCTGCTTCCCTATAAAATTGATCTCTCCCCAAAAAAAAGTATCTCCAGCGAAGAATTACTTGCTCATATAGATAGAGTTGGGAAAGTTTTTTATGAACGAAATAAATAAAACTGATTTCAAAACTTCAAATAATGAATACCGGGGGTCTTAGAAATAAAATCCAAAGGTTAAGTCAACCTGGGCCAGATAGAATTTTGCCGCAAAAGCATTGTTAGCAAACCAATGGTTATTTGTAAAAACGAAGAACTTCTTTTCATCCCACAGAATATAAGAATTTTAGTCCGGATTAATCATTCTGCTCAAAAGAAGGATTATGCGCCGTTATCTCTTTTGTTTCTGTTTCTTCGAAATCTCTTCAATGGTTTTTCATCCTTCTCTCGCTCTGACTTGTGCCGGGGCTTAAAACCTTTCTGTCCGTTGCCCTGTGATTTACTTTTTCCGCCAGGTCTTCGCCATTTGGGTTTTCGCCCTTCGCTTCGACTTTGGGGGTTATAATCCGGTCCCTTGCCAATTTTCTCAGGTAACGGAACTTTTTCAACACTGTATCCTATAAGCTTTTCAACTCCGGCAAATTTTCGCTGTTCCAGCTTGCCAATAAATGTAATTGCACGACCTGTGCGGGCGGCCCTCGCTGTTCGTCCAACCCTGTGCACATAATCCTCCGGGTCGCCAGGGGCATCGTAGTTGAGAACGATGCTGATATTGTCAACATCAATACCCCTTGCCAGAACATCGGTTGCTACAATGATTTTAAGGAGTTTGTTTTTAAACTTACGTAATAAATCTTCACGTTCTTTCTGTTCCAGATCAGAATGGAAAGCCGCTGCATCCACTTTTTTTGATCTCAGCATTTCGTGAATTTTCTTCACTTTCACCTTTGTGGAAGCAAAGATCAGCATCGATTCATAGTCGAGGCCTGCTAAAAGGTGCAATAGCAAATCATCTTTCTGGTCATCAAAAACAACATAAGCCTGTTGCATGACACCCTCTGCGGGTTTTGACAGAGAAAGGTTTATCTTTAAGGGGTTGCTGAGAATTTTCCTGGCCATCATTTCAATTTTCGGGGGCATTGTAGCGCTGAACATCAGGGTTTGCCTTTTTTCAGGCAAATAACTCAGGATACGCATAATATCGTCAAAGAACCCCATGTCAAGCATGCGGTCGGCTTCATCCAGCACCAGATGCTTTATTTTGGAAAAGTCAATTTTGCCCATGGAAAGCATGGCAATAAGCCTTCCTGGAGTTGCTACAACAATATCTACACCCTCTGTCAGACTTCTTTTCTGGGCCTCCCAGCTGATTCCGTCACCCCCGCCGAATACAGCCATAGAGCCCACCGAAACAAAATATCCCAGCCCCTCAATTTGCTGATCGATCTGCTGGGCTAGCTCCCGGGTCGGAACTATAACAAGGGTATTTACTCCCGAAGTTTGCTGTTCAATGATCTTATGGATAATGGGAAGTACAAAAGCAGCTGTTTTTCCGGTGCCTGTCTGTGCACATGCCAAAAGGTCTTTACCCTCAAGTATTGCAGGTATTGCCTGTTGCTGAATGGGAGTAGCTTCTTTGAAGCCCATGGCATCAAGACCCTGCATCAGTTGTTCATTTAATTCTAATTCTTTAAATAGCAATTTCGTAATTATTTTAGGATTAATAATTCTGCCTTTAACAACAAATATAAAAATAAAGGCTTGATAAATTTGTTTTAAGTAATCACTAAGGGTTAAATCACTTTACCCGTATGGTAAAATCATAATTGTTTTACCTTTGCAGGGTTTCTTTTAATCCCTTTTGTTTATGTTACTAAATTCATTTTTTGAAATATTCCTGCAGAATGTTATGGAAACCACATGGCTCGAAATCATCGCCGTGATTTTTGGTCTGCTAAGTGTATGGTATGCAAAAAAAGCAAATATTCTGGTTTATCCCACAGGCATTGTATCGGTTTTAATATATGTTTATATTCTCATAGAACCCAAGCTTTATGCTGATATGGGAATAAACTTTTTTTACTTCCTCATGAGCGTTTACGGTTGGTATATGTGGACACGCAAGGGCCCGCAAAAAAAGGTCATCCCAATCCGATGGAACACAAAATCTCAGCAATTAATGGGTGTGGCAGCAGTAATAGTTTTTTATTTCATCATACTTGGTATGCTTTGGTTCTTCAATAAAAATGATCAGGATTATCTGGAAACGTATGTTTATTTCGAAGGTCTTAAACTGATGTATGTTGATTCATTCACCACTTCCATTTTTCTTGTGGGAATGTTGTTCATGGCCCTGAAACGCATCGAAAACTGGATTTACTGGATCATTGGTGATGTTATTTCAGTTCCCCTGTATTTTGAAAAAGGTTTGGTCTTTACAAGTTTTCAGTATTTTGTTTTCCTGGGCATAGCAATTGCCGGACTTTTTTCATGGATGAAAATTTATGATGAGTCAAAAAAAACAGGAGCAGAAAACATTGCTCCTGAAGAGAAAGTTCCTGTTGAACATATGGTTGGTGACTGATCAGGCAATATTGGTAAAAACAGCCTGAATGTCATCATCATCTTCGATTTTATCAATCAACTTGTCAATTTCTTCCAGCTGTTCTTCACTAAATTCAACCGGAGAGTTGGGTATACGTTGCAGATTGGCTTTTGTAATATCTATAGCTTTTTCTTCCAAAGCCTGATTCATGGAGCCAAAGTCTTTGTAATCGGCATACAGATAAATGATCCCATCATTTTCATCTATCTCTTCCAGGCCGGCATCAATCAGTTCCAACTCCAGTTCATCTAAATCCAAGTCTTCAGGTTTCTCAAACTGAAATACTGCTTTTCGGCTGAAAAGGAAATCCAGAGAGCCTGTAGGTACAAGACCTCCGCCCACTTTGTTAAAATAAGACTTAATGTTAGCGATGGTTCGTGTGGGATTATCTGTGGCACATTCAATTACAACCAGCACACCATGGGGCCCTTTGCCCTCATAAACTATTTCAGTATAATCAGCAGCATCCTTTCCTGATGCTCTTTTAATGGCAGCATCAACATTGTCCTTGGGCATATTTTGCGCCTTGGCATTTTGAATGGCCGACCTGAGCCTGGAATTCAGATCAGGATCAGCACCGCCTTCTTTTGCAGCAACTGTTATGGCTTTTGCCAGTCTTGGAAATACTTTCGACATTTTATCCCAGCGCTTCTCCTTGGCTGCCCTGCGATATTCAAATGCTCTACCCATAGAAATGTTATTGTTTTCGTCAAATATATTTGCGCAAAAGTATAGAAAAAAGGGTGAATAATGAACCCACCCCAAAAAAACGTTTCAAAAAAAGTGGGTTTAAATTCTAATGTAAAATGGCATCTTTTACAATCTTATACAGACTATCAAAATCCTTATAACCGCGTGTAAGTATTTGGGTTTCCTTTCCTCTGCGCAATACCGTAGTAGGATAACCTTTAACTCCAAGCCCTGCTGCCATTTTAAATTCGTTTTCAACAATTTCAGCAATTTCCGGTGACTTAACTTTCAAAAGAAATTCATCGGGATCCATACCAAATTCTTTCGCTATTTGCGCGTAAGCAGAATAATCATCAACCTGAATACCGTCATGATAAAAGGCTTTCTGAAGCCTTGCAGCTATTTCAACACATTTCTCCGGTAAATGAATTCGAAGGACTGCCAATGCTTTTGCTGGTGGTACAGAAGTAAAAATTGCTTCTCCATTATTAAGAATTTCATTCAAAAATTTTTCACCGAATTTGACACCGGTAGTATCTTCAACTAGTTTGTAGGCAGTTTTGATATAACCTGCAATCTCACCGATAGGGCCGGCTTCACGAACCATGCCTCCTGATAAAACAAGAAAGTCAACATCTGAATTCATTTGGTCTTTTAACCGTGTAATAACCGGGCTAAAACCATAACACCAGCCACAAAGGGGATCGTAAACATATATTAATTCGGGCTTTTCTTTTTCGGGAATGGATTTCCCGTTTAATTTGGCCATAGTATCAGATAAAATAAAAATGAAGAAGAAGTGAAAAAAAAAATTATCTTTAATCAACTGTTTAGCATTCCAACAAACTAAAATACTTTTTTGTTTAGGTTTTTTTGGGCAAACCATTAATTTAATAAATTATATGAAGAAAGTCATTTATGAAACCTACGGAGACGCTGATGTTCTTAAGGTTGCAGATTTTATGGTCAACGAACCGGCAGATGGAGAATTACTGGTAAAAGTAATGGCTGCTGGTATTAATCCAGTAGATTATAAGATCCGTAACGGTTCACTTAAATTTATTTACCGCGCCAAACTGCCCCGTACTCCGGGTGGAGAAATTTCGGGTATCGTTGAGAAAACAGGCTCCAAACAATCAAAATTTAAACCCGGCGATAAAGTTTATTCTATGCTTCCCATTTCTATTGGAGGGTACTCGGAGTATATAACTGTTAATGAGGATTTGATTGGCCTTATGCCAGAGAATATTTCTTTCAACGAAGCTGCCGGTATTCCTCTTGCAGGTCTTACAGCATTGCAGGCTCTAAGAGATAAAGGTAATATTGGCAAGGATATGAAAGTTCTTGTAAACGGCGGTTCAGGAGGTGTGGGTATGTTTGCCATTCAAATCGCCAAAGCATTTGATGCAGAAGTTACAGCTGTTTGTTCTGAAAAAAATATAAGTTTTGTGAAAGGCTTTGGAGCTGATCAGGTGATTGATTATGAAAAGGAAGATTTTACCAGGTTGAATAATAAATATGATATTGTATTTGATGCAGTGGCAAAATCCTCATTTGATAAATGTAAAAGTATTCTTAAAAAAGAAAAGTCAGCTTTTATTACCACTGTGCCAACTCCTCCACTCATGTTGCGTCAAATCATTAATCCGCTTGTTAACAGAAAAACTTTCGCTATTTTGACTAAACCCCAGAGCAAAGATCTTGATTTTCTCACAGGTTTGATTCAAAAAGAAAAACTAAAAACATCAATAGAAAAGGTCTATTCTATGGAAGAAGCTGCACAGGCTCACAGGCATATTGAAACAGGTCGTGTTAAAGGGAAGCTGGTAATTGAGATAAAACAATAATTCGTAAA
>SKSE01000131.1 GCA_007118135.1 Bacteroidales bacterium
AATCGTCAACCCAGATTTCTTCATCAGGATTCTCCGGGTCTTCAATATAATAACCCGGAGTATGAAGAAATTCCACCACCAGTGAATCTCTGTCGCGCGGAGCGGAACCCCTTCCCTGTGGTTGAAAATAAAAGCTGAGAATAATACTGTCGGCCGGATTAAGTGCCAGGGGCACCGGCTCAAAAACAGAGTCAAGTCTTATGGGCTGTGATGTAAGTTTGTCGGCCGGAAACTGAAAAAGATTTAATGATGCGTGTTCATATATTTCGCCGTATTGGTTTAATGCATCAAAGGTTGCTGAGCCAATAGTTTTAGGGTGCAGGGCAAATCCCGGATTTACATATGCGAAACTATCAATCCATAATGTAGGATCAGGGTAAGGGCCCGGATAAGAGAAATCTTCAATAAAGGGCAGATGAAGAGGGGTAGCAGTTCCTTTGTCAAACTTTTCCATTTTTATCTTTTCAGCATTTTTAGCGGGATTTGTTTCAAGAGGAAGTAAAATCTCCTGTGCATAAAGGCTGATGGAAAAAATCAGAAACAGAAAAATTAAGCTGAAATATTTCTTTATCATTGGCAAAATCTGAACCAGTAAATGTAATACAATCTTTAACAAAACAATTTATCCCAAATTATATTGTTTGAGAGCTTTTCTTCGGGCAAATTTAATTTGGTTTTAAGAAAATTATTCGTCGGGGAAGTCATCTGCTCGCCTGTACCAGATGTCGATACTTTCTCCTCTCATAATAGTTGGTTGCTCTTCAGGGTCAGGATCCTGGCTAAATGCTTTTGCCTGCGAGACGGGCACATTATTTTCAAAAACTTCATCACCTACTGAAAGGAATGCATCCCTGAGAATTCTAAAAACCTCTTCAGGTGACTTCCCGCGCAGATCCGGGGTTTCAATCGACAGGGTCTCGGTGAGATATTCGTCAAAATCAAATATACTATCCGACCGGTAATAAATATCTACTGAGCTGCCCATTTCCAGGCGTTCACGCCGATCGGTAACACTTGGGCTTTGCCTGTAAACTCTGGCGTCGTCAGTTTCATCATCAAGAAAAAACTCCTGGCCTAAATTTAATGAAGAGCTATTTAAAAGCTGTATGGCTTCATCGCGATATTTACCAATTAGCAGGGGTACATAAACACGGGTGTCCTGAGCGCCGTCGCCCAAAACAAGGTCAATTCTAACTCCCTTTTCAACCATGGTGCCAGGTTCAATGGTTCCCTGATTAAATTTTTGTTGTAAAACTGCATTACGAGCAATATTCGGAACATATTCCAGACGTCCGGCCTGTAGTCCGTGTGTTTCGAGCATAGCAAGTGCCTGTCTTAATGATAAATCCGTGAGGTCGGGCATGGCAATCATTTCCGGTAATATGGCAACTGTAGTAAGGTAAATAGTACGATTTTTCTTTACTTCAATACCAGGTGCCGGATTTTGTGTGGCGATACTACCTTTTTCTCTGCCGGTATCAAAAATTGAATCATTAATTGAAGCTCTTAAGTTCATGTTTTTTAATAAACTTTCAGCTTCTTCTTTCTGAAGACCCTCAAGGTTGGGCACTGTAATGGTTCTGCCATGCATGGTGTAAATATCAAGTGCTTTTAGCGATACCCAAAGGAGAATAATGATAGTTGCCGATGCAAGTAAAATATGAGTTCGGAAAGTTTTACTTTTAATGAAAGATATAATGCTCATGTTCAGTATAGAAATTTTCGGCATCAAAATTACTAATTAATTAATGATATTTCTGTCATTTTATTGTTTTAGGGGCAACCATATCAATTAAGTTTGATAAAAAAAATGTTGCTTTAAAAAGAAGTCTTCTAACTTTGCGGGTAAATATTCATATATGAAGAAAAACATTGCCCTGGTGGCCGGAGGAGATTCTGGTGAATTTGTTATATCAGTTAACAGTGCTAAAATCATCAGAAAAAATCTTGATCCTGAAAGATTTAATATTTTTCTGGTGCAGATATCACAAAAAGAATGGGTATACCTTGATGACCATGATGTGAAACATTCTATAGACAAAAATGATTTCAGCATCAATATAAATGGGCAGAAAGTAGTGTTTGATTGTGCGCTGATTACCATTCACGGAACACCCGGCGAAGATGGAAAATTACAGGGTTATTTTGAGCTTCTGGGGATACCATATACAACTTCAGGTTTACTTCAGTCTGCCATCACATTCAATAAGCATTTTTGTAATGCCCTGGTTGCTCAATGGGGTATTGATATAGCAAGATCAGTTAAGTTTTTCAAAAATGAGAAACCTTCAGTTGATGATGTTTTAAGGAAAGTAAATCTGCCTGTATTTGTTAAACCCAATAAAGGTGGCTCGAGTTTGGGTACTACATTTGTAAAAGAACCCGAAAATCTGCTTTCAGCCATAAATATATGTTTTGAGCATGATGATGAAGTTTTTATTGAGGAATATATAGAGGGCATTGAATTAACCTGCGGTGTTTATATGCGTAATGGAGAAATAATAGTACTTCCGGTTACAGAAATTGTGAGCAAGACAGAAGCAAAATTTTTCGATTATAAGGCAAAATATACCCAGGGAGCTGCTGATGAAATTACACCTGCCCGTATTTCTCAGGAAGTTACAAAGCTTGTGCAGGAAACCACATTTTTTTTGTATAAAAAACTTGAACTTAAGGGAATTTGCAGGTTGGATTATATATATAGTAGCGGTACTTTGTTTTTTCTCGAAGCAAATATTACACCTGGAATGTCGGAAAGAAGCATTGTTCCGCAACAGGCAGAATATGTAGGAATAACCTTAAAAGAATTATTTACCGATGTGCTTAATGAAACAATGAGAGCAGTTTGATGGATTAAAAATAGTTTAGTGACATCAGATAGTCGGCAAGCATTTTAGTAGCTTTAAAACGATGGCTAATCCTGTTCTTTTTTGGTAAAGGCATTTGGGCAAATGTTTCTCTATAGCCTTTAGGAATAAAAATCGGATCATAACCAAAACCTTCTTTGCCACGTTTTTCATCAATAATCTCACCTTCAGCAATACCATTAAAAAGAAGTTCTTCTCCATCAATAATCAGGGCTATAACAGTGCGAAACTGCGCCCGGCGGTTAGCTGAACTTTTTAACTCATCAAGGAGTTTGTCCATGTTTGCATTGCTGTCGTTCCCGTCTCCGGCATACCTTGCTGAATGTACACCTGGTCTGCCGTTAAGAGCATCTACTTCTAAACCGGTATCGTCTGCAAAACAGTTAACACCGAATTTTTCGAAAATAAAACGGGCTTTTTGTAGCGCATTACCTTCCAGTGTATCCCGGGTTTCCGGAATATCATCATAAAAGTCAAGCTTATCGAGACCGATGAGTTCTATGGCATCGGGCAACATAGCTTTAATTTCCTGTAGTTTATGGGGATTATGTGTGGCAAAAACAATTTTCAGCATAGCTTAAAAAAAACTTTCAGCCAAAATAGAATAATCCTGAGGCTATTATTTTGGCTGAAAAAATATGTATAAATAAATTACAAGAAACGGCCTATTCCAATTCTATTAAAATAAAGTTTTTGGGAACTTTTTCACCCAGTTTCACATTTATTGATTTAACAGAACCATCCAGGGGAGCCAGCAATATATTTTTCATTTTCATGGCTTCTAAAATAAGCAAACGGTCTCCTTCTTTTACCTGATCACCTTCTTCAACAAAAATTTCAGGTACATTACCCGGCATGAAGGATTTGATTTTTGATGGATCGGCAGGCTCATAAGGTTTCCGGTTATTGTTCATTTTATTGGAAAGCGTTTTGTAGCCTGCTTCATTAACAACCAATGTTATGAACTTTTCATCGTTTGATTCAGTCATTAAATTTTTATCGTTTTCCATTTTAATTTAGTTTTATTTGCATAATACTTAAGATTCAGACACAGGAGAATTCATTAAAATGGAGGAATACCATGTTTTTTGGAAGGCCTGAGCTCCGACTTCTGACTGGAAACTTCCAGAGCGTGCACCACAAATCGGCGTGTTTCGCCCGGTTCAATAACTGCATCAATATATCCGTGCGCTGCGGCAACATATGGATTGGCAAATTTCTTCTTATATTCTTCTACCTTTTCCTGGCGCACCTGCTCAGGATTTTCCGCATTTTTTATTTCATTGCGGAAGATAATGTTAGCTGCGCCCTCAGGCCCCATTACTGCAATTTCAGCTGTGGGCCAGGCAAATACAAAGTCAGCTCTAAGGTGTCGTGAACACATGGCGATATATCCCCCACCATAGGCTTTACGCAGAATGATAGTAACCTTGGGGACAGTGGCTTCTGAATAACTATACAGAATTTTGGCTCCGTGGCGGATTACTCCGGCATGTTCCTGGTCGATTCCTGGCAGATATCCGGGAAGATCAACCAGGGTTACCAGTGGCACATTGAATGAATCGCAGAAACGGATAAATCTTGCGGCTTTATCAGAGCTGTCAACATCAAGTACGCCTGCAAGCACAAGGGGCTGGTTGGCCACAAAACCAACAGTATCACCATTGATACGTCCAAAACCAATTACCATATTGGCGGCAAATAACTCCTGCACTTCAAAGAATTCACTGTCGTCGCTGATTGATTTAATTACATCTCTTACATCGTAGGGTTCTCTGGGGTCGGTAGGGATGATATCATCAATTTTATATTGGCGGATTTTTGGTGCTTTTTTAGGGAAAGGATCGGCCTTTTTGGTGTTATTCCAGGGTATGTAACTTACCAGCTTTTTGATTTGTTGTAAACATTCCTGTTCACTTTCAGCAAAAAAGTGTGCATTACCCGTTATTTCAGAGTGCACCCTTGCGCCACCTAATTCTTCCATGCTTATTTCTTCTCCCAATACTGATTTTATTACTTCGGGTCCGGTAATAAACATTTTGGATATTTTATCAACCACGAAAACAAAATCCGTTAAAGCAGGAGAGTAAACAGCCCCTCCGGCACATGGGCCAAGGATAACTGAGATTTGGGGAATTACACCTGATGCAAGTGTATTACGATAAAAAATCTCACCGTAACCAGCAAGAGAGTTTACACCTTCCTGTATTCTTGCTCCGCCCGAATCATTTATTCCTATGATGGGAATTTTAAGATTCATGGCGTGGTCCATAATTTTTGCAATCTTGCGTGCATGCATTATACCCAGCGATCCACCGGCAACAGTAAAATCCTGTGCATAAATACATACCGGAAAACCGCTAATAGTGCCTGTACCCGTAATTACTCCGTCACCTGGCAAATGTTTTTTATCCATATCAAAATCCCGGGCAGCATGTTCCACAAATAAATCATATTCGTGAAATGAATTGGGATCGAGTAATGCAATAATTCTTTCCCGTGCTGTCATTTTGCCCATCGATTGTTGTTTTTCTATGGCTTTTACGCCTCCACCCAACAAAGCTCCCTGCATTCGCTTTTTTAGATCCAGTGTCTTTTGTTTGATCGACATATTTATTGTTTTTTTGATATTTATTCGCCTTAATTATTCTGAAAATTTTATTTGCTACTTAAGTTTTTAAAGTGGCATAAGAAAAAAATCAGTCAAAGTAATGAAAAAAAAATGAGAACAACTTCTTTTTTCTTTTTGATTGTTCGTGATGTAAAATCAGGTATCTTTTTGCATTATATAAAATATGGTCAATTATATGTTTTTTTAATTCGGGTTTACAATAAGCTTATGATTTAAAACCTTATCACCCGTTTTAATAATTAAGAAATAGATGCCTTGTTTTATGCCTTTTAATGGAAATGCTATTTGATGGTAATCATTGTAAATTATTACGGATTCATTAATCATAAGTGTTCCGGTTGAAGAAAACAATCTGATTTCGGCTGTGCCATAAACATTCTCAAGAATTAAGTTCACATGGTTAACTGCCGGATTAGGAAATATCGTAATCTTTTCATTTGTTATGACTTCAGGAACATTAATCTGGATTTTATCAAAATTGGCAAATACTTTTATTTCTTTATCAGGCATAGAGAATTGTAAAATGGTATCTGTTGAAAGTATATGGCCCAAGGTATCTGTCCAGTTAAAAAAACTATATTCTTCATTGGCTATAGCCTTTAAACTTACTGATTCATTTTCGGCAAAATATCCCTTGCCTCTAACTGTGCCTCCTGTTGCAGGAAATACATCAACCTTAACAAAGTTTGTTTTGGCATTAGGGTCATAGCCATAAAGTACGAGGGGGTCTTCATTCTCCGGATCAAGCCAGGGTTGAAGTATTTTTGATTCTGTTTCACCATTCGACAGCCAGTGCCGGTAAAATTTTCCATAAAAATCGGGGAAAGTAGGATTATTGCAACTGGCTCCCCCTCCGGTAAGCGTGCCAATGATTAATCCGTCCTGATCAAAAACAGGAGATCCTGATGAACCTCCCTCGGTAACACCATGCCCTGATTGTGTCTCGGCCCATATTAACCGCCAGAATCCACCAGTCTGGCCACCTGTAAAAGTTGCGGTAGTTGGTTCAGAAATAAATGTTGATATTTTTTTTGCATCACCCGATGGATGATGAATACCCACTCCATGCTCGGGCGAACCTGATGAACGGCTCCATCCATTATAATAAGGATTCCAGTAATCCGGCACATTTTCTTCCAATTGTAGTAGTTTAAAGTCAGTGCCCCCCTGCACAGATGCTTTGGCTAGAACCGTACTACCTGTTACTACCATGGTATCAGGCACATTTCCTGTACTTGTGCAGCCCCAATATTCATTGTTAAAATAAAATTGCCATACCAGGTAATCATCTGCGCTGGCATTGGCTCCGCAATGGTCGGCTGTGAGAAAGTAGGGAGCTCCATCTTCAAGGGTATTGT
>SKSE01000323.1 GCA_007118135.1 Bacteroidales bacterium
ATCGTAGTCCTGACAGGCGGGTTGACAATGCTTTTATGTACAACCCAAAATACTTTGAAAAAACGAGCAGCAAACCTGTTCCTACAAAAATTCCTGACAGACCTGATTTTCGTACCAGAGATCAGGTAGTATTGTCCGGATTGTTGCTTGGAGAGCCCTTTCATTTCATTGTGGCTCACTGGCCTTCCCGCCGTGGGGGGGAAGCCAGGAGCAGACCTTTACGTATAGCAGCTGCTGACATTGCCAGGTCAATTATTGACTCCCTCAAGACCGAAGATCCCAATGCAAAAATCATTTTTATGGGCGACCTTAATGATGACCCCACCGATATTAGTGTGAAAAGACATTTAGACGCCCATGGAGATAAAAACAAACTCAAAGAAGGACAGCTTTATAATCCGTTTGTTGAATTTGCCCGCAGAGGTATTGGTACTCTGGCATGGCGTGATTCATGGAACCTCTTCGATCAGATCATACTTACCCAGTCATTATTGGGCGATGACTTCAGCACCTTTAAATATCATCGGGCTGAAGTGTTCAACAGACCTTTTCTGCGGCAACCCTCAGGAAGGTTCCAGGGGTATCCTTTCAGAAGTTATGGTGGTGGTGTTTACCTTGGGGGTTACAGCGATCACTTTCCTACCTATGTTTTTCTAATTCGTGAAATAAAATAGAACAAGCCATGCCAAAGACCATTATTTCAAAGCTACAGGAAAACCCCGACTTTCTAAAGTCTGTTGGACCACGAAGACCCTTGAAGAAAAAAGTAAAATTCAAGAAAGTAACATTTAAAATAACTGAAGGGCAAAAGAAAGCATTGGAAATAATGTGTAAAAGACAAAAAACAACACCAATCAGATATCTTAAATCAGTTATTACCCATCAAACAGCAAGATACAAGGCCAGTCCTGAACCTGTAAGCTATGTCACCGAAAATCAGCTTCAATTGTTTGACCTGGAAAAGGAAATTGCTCCGTTGAAGAAAAAGAAAAAAATGGTTTAAATATTTATAATCAGCTTAAATTTTACTAACCCGTTGATGGAATTTTCAACGGGTTTTGCTTTTTTTCAGACTTGGGTTTGAGGAAATTCTTCAGGCTAAATTGTTAATAGGTTACACAAATTCCAGCTTTTTTTTATCACTTGAGCATATTTACATGATTGATTCGATAAAATGGTTAAATTTGGAATAATTCAAAACCCAAAACACTGCCTAAATTAATTTTTATGCTTCCTGCAATTATTCATATTCAGGTTTTAGCGATAAATGATCTTGCATGGATCATTTTTATTCTGGCTGCCATTTTTTTTCTAAAACTGTTTTGGGACTGGAGCTTGAATCGTGCATTAAAGCATAGGCAAAAAATCAACTTATCTTTATCAGAAAAATTTTCATCAGGGTCAACCTATTTTGATGAAATGACTGATCACCAATTTATCGAATTTTCAAAAACCATACCTGATGTGGTCTTTCAATGTGACAATTATGGAAATATTATCTACCTAAATAAAACCGGTTTTGACTTCCTTGGAATAACTGAAAATGATTTGAAAGCAGGATTAAATGTTTTTGGTTTTTTGAATGAGGATGATCGAAAAAATATGGTAAACGATTTACAAACTTATGTTTTCAGTAAACATAAACCTGAAAATCTTGAATACAGAATTGTTAATCAAAGGGGGGAACAAAAGTATGTTTTGTCATATGTATTGCCCTTTTTTGATGGAAATGAAGGGTTTGCCGGTTTAAGGGGAATGGTAATTGACATTTCTGATAAAAAAAAGGATGAAGATACTCTTTTAGTTTTAAAAGATATTGTTCATCATATGGATCTTGGTCTGAATGTTTACCGCAGTGATGATTCGCAAGACCCATCATCATTCAGGCTTGAAATGGTTAATAATGCGGCAACTCTCCAAATGAGATTTTTGAATACCTCGAACATAGGAAAAACCATCGAAGAGCTTTCACCTTTACTTAAACGAAACAGATTACATAACATCTTTTACAATGTAGTGGCAACACAAAGTCAATCAGAAGTTGAAGAATTCATATATCAGCCTGAACCCAATAAAACTCCTGAAATATTTAATCTTAAGATTTTCCCCCTGCCATTAAAGCGGGTTGCAATGATCATAGAAGATGTAACACATAAGAAAAAAACTGAGGCTAACCTCAGGATTACCAATTTTGGTCTTGAGAATGCAGGCGATCTGATTCTGTGGATGGATGAAGATGCAAGTTTTACTTATGTAAATCAAACGGCAGCAACCAAATATGGCTATGCAAAAGAAAAACTTACAAGTATGGGGCTTTCCGACGTTGATACACGTATTACCAATACGCAGTGGTTTGAACTTTTGCAAATACTTGATAGTAAAAATTCTCTAACCATGGAATCTATTCATAAGACTAGCGGTGGAACTCTATTTCCGGTAGAGCTATCAATAAATAAGGTTATTTATGACGATAAAAAACAATATTTTGCTTTTGTTCGCG
Organism: Bacteroidales bacterium; assembly: GCA_007118135.1. Taxonomy (GTDB): domain Bacteria; phylum Bacteroidota; class Bacteroidia; order Bacteroidales; family UBA7960; genus SKVR01. The sequence goes on from SKSE01000323.1 coordinate 2,501, forward strand.
ATATAAGCGACAGAAACCGCAGTGCTGAACTTGAGCAAAAGATACAGGTGGCCCGAAAATCAGCCGCTTTGAAGCAACAGTTTCTTGCCAATATGAGTCATGAAATCAGAACACCCATGACCGGTATAATGGGAATGACATCTTTACTTATGAAAAGCAACCTGAATATGGCTCAGCAGGAGTATGTCAGAAACATCAAAATCTCATCCGAGAACCTTCTTAATATTATCAATGATGTTCTTGACCTGAGCAAAATTGAAGCCGGCAAGATGGAGCTTAAGCCTAATCGTATCATTCTATCTGAATTTGTTTTAGAACTTAAAGAAATGTTTCAACATCAGGCTGAAAGCAAAGAAATTAAATTTAAAACTCATATCGACCCATTAATTCCCAAAGCAATTTTTGTTGATGATACCAGATTAAAACAACTTGCAAATAATTTAATATCCAATGCTATTAAGTTTACCGATAAGGGAGAAGTTAGCATGGAATTTTATCTGAAGGCAAAAACCAAAGATCAACTACTCTTATCATGCAATGTTTCAGATACCGGAATGGGGATTAGTGAGCAAAACCAAAAACAGATTTTTGAAAAATTTACTCAGATTGACACCTCTCTCATAAGACCATTTGAAGGTACCGGTCTGGGACTTGCCATTTGTCGTGAACTGACCCATTTAATGGGTGGCGAAATCTATGTTGAGAGTGAACTTGGCAAAGGCAGCACGTTTACTTTTACTTTTAAAGCCCGATTTGATGAAGCTGATTTAGAAAACCCTGCTCAAATTTTGCCCGGCGACCTGAAAGATCTTAATCTTAATGTCCTCCATGTTGAAGATAAATTGCTGAATCAGAAGGTTGTAGGTTTTATACTTTTAAATGCAGGTTGCGACGTTGATTTCAGGTCGAACGGTAAAGATGCTCTTGATCTATACCAACCCGGTAAATATGATATTATCCTTATGGATATTCAAATGCCGGTTATGGATGGAATAACTGCTTACAAAAAACTGAAGGAACTTCATGGTGATAAACTTTGTCCGGTAATCGGTGTTAGCGCCAATGCCCTTGAAGGAGATGCTGAAAAATTCATGAAAGAAGGCCTGGATGATTATATTACCAAACCATTCAAACCACAGGAGTTATATGAAAAACTGCTGAAGTGGTCAGGAAGAATCAGTGGTGGAAAAAATAATTAAGCTCCATCGCTGACAAAACATTTTTAGATTTTCTCCCCCTTTATTTCTATCCTGAACTTTTTATCTGGCAGCTTGAAAGGTATAAGTATATCAGCTTCCATTTCTCTGCCAAAATACACAGCACATAAGGTATTCGAAACGTGATAAATATATTTCCGCTTGTCAGAAGGACAGCCATCCATGATGCCCATTATTACTTCCCATCTTACATTTTCGGGCGATATCATGCAATCATGCCAGATAATAATAGATTTGCCGGGGTCAATTATTTTAAATACGGTTTCAGTATCTTTTTTAACTGCATCGTAATGATGATCGCCATCTATAAAAACCATATCAAAAATTTTGTTTAGGCTCGAAAAATCAAACTCATGCGAGTTGGCAGCAATGTGTTTTACGTTAGGCATTTTCTCAGAAAAAAACCTGTGCGATTGCACATATTTTGCATCATCGGTTAAATCCAAAATGGTATCATCGGGCAGGTTTACCGTATAACAGTTTTCAACCACCGATGCTACATTGGCAACACTTTCACCACGCCATGTGCCAATTTCCAGATAGTTTTTAACAGAATACTTTTTCGCAAGTGCTTTCAATAATGCTATATCAGTAGGAAGTGAACCTCCCTCAAGAATAGCGAAGGGATCTACCGTTTCATTAAAACCGGGAAATAATTTCAGGATATCAATCGATGGAAGCCCTTTCTCTAAGTTATATTCTTTTATAGCCCTTTTTCGGTAAACAGAGCTATGATGAATGATTTCGTTTAGTAACCAGGGTCTTGGTAAAATGAGTGCCAAGGCCTGAAAAAGTTTTTTAATTTTCTGCATCTCTGTTTGATGTTTTTTTGAAAAACCTTAAATATTCCCTGATGTCGCTCCTTGCCGGAAAAAACTCTCTTAATGGAAATCCTGATTTTCTACGGAAAATTATAAAAGCATATGCTGAAGTAGCTATAAATGATGCTGATCCGGCAATGGCGGCACCATAAAAATCGTAAATCGGTATAAGAATCAGGCTCAGGGTAAGCGTAACGATGAGCCCGATTGTAGATGCCATTGTATTGATATGATATTTGCCTTTACCGGAAAAATAATGACCGGGAATCAGGTAAAAATTGTAAAAAAATATGCCTGGAATAAGCAGCAGAATAATTTGTTTTACCGGCCCGAATTCTTCACCAAACAAAAACCTGAAAAATGAAACCGGAAGCATACTCAGCCCAATTATTGAGACCATACTGAACAGGAGTGATGACCGGAGAAGTTTAACGGTAAGTTGCATATTATATACTTCGTTGGTACTATTGGTAATCCTGGCGTATTGAACTGTTGCAATGCTTTTGCTGATTAGCCATACCGATTCAGTTATTGCTACTGCTATCGAATAAATCCCCACACTTTCATTACCATAATAAATCAACAAAAGGTAATAGCTCAACCTGAGACTGAGCATTTGGGTAATATGCGAAAGCTGATTGAAAAAGCCGTATCGAAACATGCTTGGTATTAAAGGGTGCTTGTTATCAGTAATTTGCTGGCCTGCACTCCAGTGTTTTATTAAAAGAATCAGGCTAAGCAACAGGGAACTTCCATATCCGAAATAAAGAGCATAAATGTAGGAATGGATATTTTTAATGTTGAGCACAAATATGGCGAATATCAGAAATATTGCAACAGATAATATTTGAAGAATATGAACAGCATTTTTTGCAAGGATTTTCTCTTTGCCAAGCAAAATCATAGTATTGGCAGCGGCAAGAGCACTAATGAAAGTGAGTATAAATGTATGAAGTAAAAGTTTATGATTTAATCCCGGAACTAATCGTGTGAAAAGAAAAGCTCCGAAACAAACAATAAATGCCCACAGATATGAATAAAGTAATACTTTTCGGTTATCAAATCTTGGCACAATGTAAACCAGAGTGGCTCCTCCGATAATGTTGTTAAAAAGCAGGATAATAACAATATTGGTCAAAATGATACTTTGCTCACCTTTAACATGTGCTCCCAGAGTTTGAGATATCACTACCGCTATAAGCAGGTTTAGCAAGGCTGATACAAAGTTGCTTGCAAAGGTGGTATAGATGTTTTTAAACAACGTTTTTTTTATTTATAACTAAGGTATAAATTTTAGTAAATCTTTCTCCAATCCTTTCATAACTAAAGTTTTCCGATGCATACTTATGCAATGCTTTCTTATCGTATGAATTATGATTGTCAAGCATGTTGTCAATTGCATCAGTAAGTGCATTTTCATCTTTTGGTGGGATGAGGCTGCCCTTGTCGGGAGTGAGATGTTCATTAATACCTCCTACATCAGTTGAAATTACCGGCAAGCCTGCCGCAAAAGATTCAATGATAACACAAGGAAGATTTTCATAATTGCTAAACAAAACAAGAAAATCTGAATTACGCATAGTTTCTGCAATTTCTTGTGTGCTCATTGTGCCATGAAAACTTACAATGTCAGAATTCAGGCTTAATTCTTTGCTATAACTGATATGCGGTTTCAGTTCCCCGTCGCTGATAATTTTCAATTCAAAATCATTTCGTTTTTCTGAAAGTTTTTTAACCGCTCGTAAAATACCTGAAACGTTTTTATGCTCATCCTTAAGATGCGAAATGTGCAGAATTACCTTTTTGCTGTTCTTTTCTTTTTTATACAGGGGGTAAAAATATTTTATATCCACCACATTGGGTACAACCTCAAAGCGGCTATTTAAACCCTTAAGCATCATGGCCTCTTTAAGATTTAGAGTAACCGGCATAATGGTACCGGCTTTTCTTGCTATCATTTTGCTTAAGCATCTTACCGGATATGTTTGTTTAACTTCGTTTCCGGCAAGGTAGCCTGTCCAGTGCTCAGATATTACATAAGGTATTGAAAAAATATATTTGAACAAAAGTGTAACAGCACCGGCAGGAAACAAAACATTAAGGTGAATTAGTTCGGGTTTTCCGCATTCTTTTTTAGCCAGTCTATATCCTTTAAGAAAGTACTTTATGTACCTGTAACCGTTAATAGCTTTGCCGAACAAGGCACATGTTATGTTCTTTTTGAAGTACCAGACATAAGTCCTTACACCGGCCCGGGTATAAAAATCAGTTTCATAAGGAGCTATGGCATCTTTATCAGCAACCACATGAATGGCAGCCACGTCATTATAAAGGACAGCGGCTTCAGCAAACTTTTCATTAAAATTTCCATCGGTGGGATTTAACCTGTTAGGATACCAACTTGATATAAAAAAGATCCTGTGCCTTTTAGCATTCATATGCTGTGTTTCTGATATTGGCGCAAAGATAATCCATTTTTAGTAACGCCAAAGGGGCTTAGGAAGAGTTGTATTGATACCTTAAACAGGTGGCCGAAAAAAATATGATTCGATGTATTTGCAGTAAAAAAAATTTCTATATTTGCACTCCCAAATGGTGGATGTAGCTCAGCAGGTTAGAGCATCAGATTGTGGTTCTGAGGGTCGTGGGTTCGAGTCCCATCTTCCACCCGAAAAAAACCTCCCCGCCCGCAGTTTTATTACTGCGGGTTTTTTTGTGTTCAGCTTTTACAATTATCACCTGCCATTTTATCTTCAAACCCAGTATTTTCCGGAAAAAAATTCAGTGATTAACCTAGAAATTTTCCTGCTAACTCACTGTATTTTTACCTTATTAAATATAATCATGTCTCAGTAGGTTTGATTAATCTCTTTTGAAAATATAAAATTTAGAATATGAAAGCATTTGTACAACTTTCGGTCATACCCTTTTTGCTAACATTTTTGCTGGTCGTTCAAGGCTTTGCGCAATTTGTTCCCGAGCCTTACCGACCAGGATCGGAAGAGCGGGGTATAGCTGAACTTCAAATTAAAAATGATGAAGACATCATCTGGTATGAAGACTTTAACGGTGGTCTTCCTGATGACTGGGAAAGTGTCGATGTTTCGGGCCTGGTCTCATTTGAGCATACCTTTGAAGGTCCACAAGGCCCGTATTCAGTTGGCATGGTTCCATTAAATTCAGCTACAGCCCATAATGGCTTCATGATCCTGGATTCAGATCTGGCCACATCCCAGAACCCGGATGGTTTGGTAACAGATGCCTGGATTCAGAGCCCGCCCATTAACCTGAGCAATTATGCAAGAGTACAACTGCGTTTTCAACATAATTTCAGATATTGCTGTTCTCCCGGGCAGGTGCAAATTGTGGCCGAAGTGAGCACTGATGGTGAAAACTGGACAACCTGGGATGTACGCGATGGCTATGCTCCCAACAACACAAGTCCAAACCCAATCCAAAAAACCATAAATATTTCTGATGCAGCTGCAGGCCAAGAGCAGGTTTGGATTCGTTTCCGAAAAACCGGTGCAACACATTACTGGTGGATGATTGACGATGTAATGCTGGTTTCTTACGTAGAAAATGATATGGAAATTCAAAGCATTTCCTACAATCATGGTTTCATTCAGGTTCCGGCAGGCCATCAGCAGCCTTTTCATTTTGAAGCAGAGGTTCGTAATGCCGGTGGTTTTCCTCAGAATAATGTAGTGTTTTCTGCAAGTGTAAATGAAAACTTGTTCAACGGTGCTACCGATACTTTATCCGTTGTGGAGCCTTCGCAGGAAATTATAATGAAAATTCCTGAAGAATTTACTGCTCCTTCCAGGGGTGAATACACTACTAACTTTGCCCTTACTCAGCAACAGGATGACGATGTGCCGGAAAATAATTTTGCCACTGCAATATTTCATGTAACAGATACGGTTTACTCCCGGAGTTTGGATGTTTATGATCCGAATCTATATCTTTCATCATCAGACCCCGGCAATACTTTTGCCGCCGGTAACCGGTTTACCCTGTTAAGTGAAATGGAAGCAACATCCTTGGCATTTGTGTTACACCAAAATACACTTCCAGGCGCACAGGTTCATGCGAAAATCTTTGAGTGGTCAGATCAAAACTTTACTGAAGTATTTTCAACCCAGTTGCCATACACTATAAATCCCGACGATATAACTCCAACCGGTGCTTTAACACCCGTATATGTTGTATTACCATTTGAGTCGGCTGTGGAGCTAAACCCCGGTGAGTATGTAGCAGTGGTATATGCAGATGCAGGCGAAAATGTAATCCTGTCAGCTCAAAATACTGTTAAACAGCCTGCCCTGGCAAGTTTTGTCTGGACAAATGATCAGTTTTCAGAATCCGAGGTAGTACCCGTTATCAATATGCATTTCGGAAATCATGAGGTTGATTGTGATCCCCTTTATGATATCATAGTTGAAGAAGCAGTATGTGGAATGGAAACCGGTTCCATAGAAATTGTGCCTTTAACCGGAATACAGCCCTGGACTTTTTCCTGGGCAGATGATCCTGAAAATGAATCGGCAAAACGCGAAAACCTTGCTGCCGGAGAATATGAGGTAACGATTATTGATGGACATGAATGTGTTACCGAACTTACTATCACAATTAATGATGTGGATATCAGTATGGATTTTGAAGTTTCTGATGCTATTTGTGCAACTCAGGGTTCCATAACTTTGATACCATTAAACGGGCAAGAGCCGTTTAATTACGATTGGTTGCATGACGATAGTTACGAAGGAGAAGTTGCTACAGATCTGGCTCCCGGTATTTATACAGTTATTATTACCGATGCAAATGGCTGTGAAACGGAAAAAACCATAGAAGTAGGAAATATAGATGAGATGCCTGTAGAAGTAATAACTCATGCTGCATTTTGTCATAACGAAAATGGTATTATTGAACTTTCACCCGGTGCCGGAGTTGCACCATTTACTTTCCATTGGGATGGATTTGAAAATGCTGATCAGGAGATACTTGATAATCTTCCTCCGGGAAATTACAGCTTTTCTGTTACTGATGACAATGGGTGTTTCTTTGAAGGTGAAGCTATTGTAGAAGATGAGTATTATGAACTGGAGCTTAGTTACTCTGTTTTTGATGCCAGTTGTGGTCTTAGTAATGGAGAAATCATGGTTGATGTGATTAATGGTGAAGGGCCTTACTCCTTTGAGTGGTCAAACAGCCTCGATCAGCCTGAAATTCAGAACCTGGCACCCGGTACTTATCACCTTTTAATTACTGATAATTTAGGATGCGGTACACAGGAAAGTTTTATCATCAATAACCTGGGTGCTATGCCCCAGGTAAATACCAGTGTTACGGATTCAGAAAATTGTGGTAGCAGCAACGGTGTCATAGTTATTTATTCTCAAAATCCGGATGCAAATTATACTTATGAGCTTCTGGACAATGAAACCGGAGTAGTTACCGAAAACAGTAATGGTACGGACCCTGATTTTATGGTCGAAGGTCTTGCAGCCGGCCAATACATCATAAGTGTTATCAGTGAAGATGGTTGCGAAAAAATCCTGACACTCAATGTAAGCGATGCAGGTGCACCGGAAATCAGTGCAAGCATAACAAAAATTAGTTGTCACGGCGATAGCAATGGTGCAATAAATATTACAGTATCTGGTGCAACTAATCCTGAGTTTTTATGGGATGACGAGAATGAAAGCACTACGCCTGAAATCTCCAATTTACCGGCAGGTATTTATACCATACAGGTAACTGATGGTGCTTGCTTCGGTATGGAGTCATTCGAAATAACTGAACCTATGCCATTACTTCCCAATGTAAGTATTGACCATATTGAATGTGCCAATCACCAGTTAGGTAATATTTTCCTGCAAACCAACGGAGGTACAGCTCCATATACTTACATATGGAGTAACGGGGTTTCCAGCCGAAATCTCCTGGATGTTCCCGGTGGAAATTATACAGTAACCATTACTGATTTTCATAATTGTGTATTTCAGAACAGCTATACTGTAAATTCAGCTGATTCGCTTATTGTAAGCGCCGAGATCGTTCACAATGATGAAGGTGTTGCAAATGGAAGTATCATTGTAACAGTAACCGGAGGTACCGGAAGCTATACCTACTTGTGGGATGATGGTCACCATACTCCGGTTCATACAGGCCTTAATTCCGGGGCATATACTATTACTGTTACCGACGAAGCAGGTTGTATGGTTACCGAAACTTTTATGGTAGGTACTCTTAATGTAGATGCACAAGTTGCTGATAAACAGCTAAATGTTTATCCCAATCCTGCAACGAATCAGATTAATATTGATCTGGCTAATGTTTGTCTGGGTAGTTCCATCGAAGTGGATATTATGAATGTGATAGGAAAAAATGCAATAAGCCGGAGATTTGACAATCTTGATGGTATTATTTCTTTAAATATGAGTGTGGCAGAACTTTCACCGGGTATTTATATTCTCAGGGTCAAATGCGGACGTCAGGTTTGGCAGTCCAAATTCATTAAAAGATAAATAATTTAAATACTTCTCTCTTCTCATTCTGATTTGTTTTTATAAAGGGCTGCCGGGTGCAGTCCTTTTCTTTTTATGTCGTTATGGATTTGGTAAATTGGTGTATCTTTGCCGAAATTGCTGACCTTTATGGTAATAAAAGAAATCATATACCTGATGCAAAAGGAATTCCTGCTGGAATGGAGACAAAAACATGCATTGGGTGGAATCATGCTGTACCTGGTTTCTACCATTTTTATCTGTTACCTTTCTTTTGCAGGAATAATGTCGGTACCCACCTGGAATGCTCTGTTTTGGATTATTATAGCTTTTGCATCCCTTAACCTGGTTTTGAAAAGTTTTGCCGACGAAACTTCCGGTCGTAAATTGTACTTATACACATTGGCAACTCCTTCTGCGATTATATTTTCTAAAATTTTGATCAACAGTATAGTCATGGTGGTTCTTGGTGTGCTGGGGTTTATACTTTTCAACCTGTTTATGGGAAATATGGCAGGTGGTAATTTTACTTACTGGCTGGTTTTGATAATAGGCGTATTGGGGTTTTCCTCTATTCTTACAATGGTTTCAGCTATAGCCAGTCAGGCCAGGAATAATTTTACCCTTATGGCTATTTTGGGATTTCCATTGATACTGCCTTTACTTCTGTTGCTCATAAGGGCTTCACTTTTAGCTATAGAGGGTGCTTCCATAAAGAGTGTTTCAGGAGACCTTGTGGTGATCCTGCTGCTGGTTATGATTTCTTTAACATTGTCGAATATTTTGTTTCCTTATCTTTGGAAAGAGTAAAAAAATCTGAAATGCCAAATAAAACCTGGAATTACACCTGGAAAATATTTACAATCGTTTTGATGCTATATGTCATTTTAGGTGGATTGTTATTTGAAGTTCCGGCCCTGCCTGTCATTCATCAAACCATAAGAAATATCTATTTTCACGTGGGTATGTGGTTTTCCATGATTTTTATCCTTTTTGTCGGATTCCTTTTCAGCCTTGCATATTTACGAACTTTCGATCTGAAATATGATCGAATGGCCTTTGCAACAGTTAAAACCGGACTTATTTTTGGATTTTTGGGTATCATCACAGGCATGATATGGGCCCAGAATACCTGGGGTACATACTGGGTAAATGACCCCAAACTCAATGGTGCTGCGGTTGGTATACTTGTTTACCTTGCATTTCTGATATTGCGGGCATCGCTCGATGATCCTGAAAAGCGAGGACGCCTGGCGGCAGTATATAAAATCTTTGCTTTTGTTATCATGTTCGTATTCATTATGATTCTGCCACGTATTTCAGGTCCTTCCATTCATCCGGGTGTTGACGGAAATCCGGCATTGGCCACCGGTGATCTGGATCCCATGATGCGAAGAGTGTTTTTCCCGGCCATCTTGGGATGGATACTTTTCTCCTGGTGGATTTATACTGTTGTGGAAAGGAAAGACAAAATCAACCAAAAGATTAACCAACTAAATGCTGATCAGTTATGACAGAAATTCATGGAAAAATATATGTTGTGGCAATGGTTCTTGCTATTATCTTTGCAGGACTGGCCATATTTCTCTTTTACATAGAACGGAAACTGGACAGGATGGAAAAGAAAATTAATGAAATGGAAGAAGAAAGAGAAAGTGAGAAAGTGAGAAAGTGAGAAAGAGGGGGAGGAGCAATCTGTTAAAATCAGAAATAGAAATGAAAAAAACCCATATAGCTGCACTTGTCTTTATTATTATTGCCATAGCTGCAATAATTACTACAGTTTATGATGCCGATACCTATGCAAGCTTTTCCGAAGCACGTGAGCATCCGGGTCGGCAGTTCCACATCATTGGTGAATTAAATCCCGATAAACCCATTGAAGAGAGAATTGAGCAAAACACACTCACATTTTCATTCTATATGTTCGATCGGGATGGTCAGGAAAGCAAGGTAATATATTTTGGCGGTAAGCCCCAGGATTTCGAAAAGCTTGACCAGATAGTTCTGGTTGGCTCTTATAGCCATGATAATTTTGTGGCATCGCAGTTATTACTCAAATGTCCATCGAAATACAATGCCGATGAATTTGCTGATAATGCAGAATACTAGGAATTAATGCATAAAAACGAGCCCCTGAAAGTTTTTAAAGAATTCAGGGGCTTGTTTTATTTTGGCTTAAACTAATATTTATAGTTTTCCAAGTATTTCAGGAAGCTTTTTTACCAAAGCCAGTTCTTTCATTTTTTCTCTGGCTTCCTGCACGGGTGAGCCGAAATAGGTTTTACCTCCATCAATACTTTTGGCAATTCCTGACTGACCCAGCACAACTGCACCCTTGCCTATAGTAAGGTCCTTCTGCACACCTACCTGCCCCCAAAGAATAACATCATCTTCAACAGTAACACATCCTGCTACACCCACCTGCGATGCAAAGAGGCAGTTTTTACCAATGACAGAATCGTGTCCTATTTGTATCAGGTTATCAAGCTTGGTGCCCTGGCCAACCACAGTGTCGCCCGATACACCTTTGTCGATGGTACAAGATGCACCGATTTCCACATGATCTTCAATAATCACTCTGCCACAGGATTCCATCTTATCCCAGTATTCAGGGCGGCGTTTAAAATAAAATGCATCAGCTCCTATAACAGTTCCTGAATGGATGATTACATTATCGCCGATTACACTATGATCATAAATGCTTACATTGGGATGGATAATACAGTTTTTACCAATAATAACATGATTCCCCACAAAAACATTGGGTTGAAGTACCGTTCCTTCGCCAATAATAGCAGTTGAACTGATCATGCTTTGCGATGGCTCAAAAGGTCTGAAATGTTTGGTCAGGTAAACATAGTCCCGGAAAGGGTCATCAGAAAAAATTAGTGCCTTTCCAGGGGGGCAATCCACTTCTTTATTAATTATGATTGTGGTTGCGTTCGACTTTAGTGCCTTATCATAATATTTGGGATGATCCACAAAAGTAAGATCTCCGGGTTCAACTTTATGGATTTCGTTTATGCCGGTGACAGCAAAATCCGGATTGCCTGCAAAAGCTGCGTCTATCATGCCGGCAATTTGCTGCAGGGTTTGAGATGGTTGTAATCTCATTATATAAATATTGAGTTATCGATTATTTAACACGTTCCGAATAAGAACCATCGCGGGTATCTACCTTGATTTTCTCACCGGGCTCAATAAACAAAGGTACGTTAACAGTAGCTCCGGTTTCCACAGTTGCAGGTTTAAGGGTATTGGTAGCGGTATCACCTTTTACGCCTGGTTCTGCGTAAGTGACCTCCAACTCTACAAAAGGAGGGAGTTCGCAACTAAGAGGAGTTTCCGTATCAGCATGGAAAAGAATCTCTGCATTCTGACCCTCTTTCATAAGAGCAGGTGCATTAATGATTTCTTCAGGAATGGGTATCTGTTCGTAGGTCTCAGAATGCATAAAGTGATATCCCATGTCATCTTTGTAAAGAAACTGATAAGGTCTTCTTTCAACACGTTGCACGTTTATTTTCACACCTGAATTAAAAGTGTGCGGAATTACTTTTCCGGTTTTCATGTTTCTGAGTTTAGTGCGCACAAAAGCACCGCCTTTACCCGGTTTTACATGAAGAAATTCTACCACCGAAAACAATTCATTGTTCAGTTCAATGCAGAGTCCGTTCTTAATATCCGAAGTTGTTGCCATAAAAGTTTTTTAGTCAGTGTTTTAATTTTTTGGCTGCAAAAATACAGATTTTATTTTTGGGTGGCAATTTTAACTTTGAGTTTAGAGGGGAAATGAAACTTATTTGAATAGCTCTTCAACTTTAAATTCAAATAGTAATTTTTTTTTTAAAGTTCTGATTTTTAAGATTAAAAAATGTGTAACAATTAATCCTATCTAAATTTTTATGTTCCTATTTGGCTTGTATAAAGAAAAATGAAACCATTGCAAACATTAAATCTTTTCAGATTGTTTATGGTAGTAAAATTTTTTTGCTGTACTTTTAGCATCTTAAATTACAAAACCCAAAACTCAATTTATGAAAAAAATTAACCTTTTCTTTTCTTTCGTTCTCTTTCAGCTAATGGTTGTTTTTACAACCTATACTTTGCATGCCGGCGGAGAAACCGCTCATCCACGTACAATCTCTGAGACTTTCAATCTGGAAACAATAGAAACCCTGTATATGACACATACGAAGGCTGATATTGTTGATAATAAAAACTCGGCGCATGGTTTACCCGATTGGGCAGGGTTTTCTCTTAAAACCTATATTACACCTGATATTTCAGGTAATTTACTGAAGTGGGGTGATAGCAGTAAATCCTGGGTAATGAGAGCATCTTCACCGGGTTCACCTACTCTTTCTCTGGTTATTGAAGATGCCAATCTTGCCCCTAATTCTATTTTATATGTATATTCTGAATATAATCCGTCGCAGTATTTTGCCATAAAAGCAGAAGAAATTGTAGGTGGGTATATATCTACACCCCCTGCTATTGGTGATGCCTTAATTATAGAATACTATGAACCTGATGCCACTGATCAGTTGCAAGGTACATTTGCTATTACTGACCTTGTAGTAATTGTTAATGGTTACGAAGCTTTCCTGAACGAAACCAAAAACTTAGGTAGTGCTGATGAATGCCTTATAAATATTAATTGCGAAGAAGGAGATGACTGGCAGACACAGAAAAGAGGTATTGCACGTATTTTGCTTAGGTCAGGCTCACAATGGGGTTGGTGCTCCGGTTCTCTCATTAATAATACAGCCCAGGACGGAACTCCCTATTTCCTTACAGCCCTTCACTGTGGTCAAAATGCATCGGATGCTGATCGTAATGTGTGGCAATTCTTTTTCAATTTTGAACGCCCGGGTTGTGCCAATACAGGCACTCCTCCGCAAAACCTTTTAATAGGTTGCCAGCTCAGAGCAGGTGGCCCTATTACCGGTTCTTCTGACTTCCAGCTGTTAGAATTAAACTCAATGCCTCCTGAGAGCTGGAACCCCTATTATAATGGCTGGGACCGTAATAATACTCCTTCCCCTAGTGGTGTTGGTATTCATCATCCGGCGGGTGATGCCATGAAAATTTCTACTTATACTACAAATACAGTATCATCTACCCCCACCATCAGTGGTCAAACAATGGCACCAAATGCCGCATGGAGAGTGAATTGGGCCCCCACTGTAAACGGGCATAGTGTAACCGAGGGAGGATCATCCGGTTCGCCACTTTTCAATAATAATGGATTAATTATGGGTAAATTATCAGGTGGATCATCAACATGTACTTCGCCAAATTTTCCGGATTTTTACGGTAAGTTTTCTTACAGCTGGGAATCGCATGGAACGACTGATGAAGACAAACTCAAACCATGGCTTGATCCATTAGATACCGGTGTTATGACTTTAAATGGGTTAGATCCCTATGCTGATATCACTCCCGGTTTTACGGCAAATAAATTTATAGTAAATATAGAAGAAGAAGTTACTTTTTTGAATACAACTTTTGGTGGAGAGCCTGAAACATTTGAATGGGATTTTGGTGAAGATGCTGAACCCTTAACAGCTGAAGGTTTTGGTCCTCATACTGTTTTTTACACTTCTTCCGGTTACAAAGACGTTACTCTGATTATCGATGATACAATAGTATACACAAAGGAAAATTTTATTTATGTTCGCGGAATTCAAACTGCTACCTTCCATGTAACTGATCAGCAGGGTGATCCTATCGAGAATGTTATGATTACCGTTTCTCCATCCATTCAGAATAAACATATTATTCTGGAAGAGAAGAATATTGGGAAAGATATTTCAGCAGAACAAAAAAAATCTGAACAAATCCAATTTAATCATGGCAAATTGTCGGCTGGAAATTTTGAACCGGTATTTTCGGAAAAAACTGATAAAAATAACAAAGCAGGGCAATGGATAAAATGGGATAATGGAGAAAACTTTACTGGTATAGGTACAGATAATGCTGCCAACTTTAGTGTTGCCAGCCGGTGGGAACCATCCGATCTTGCTGATTTTGAAGAGTATGTTATAACAAGTATCAGGTTTTTCCCAAGAGAAGCCAACTGTGAATATACCATAAAAATATGGACGGGTGAAGAAGCCACTGAGGTATACTCTCAAACGGTTATAAACCCAACCATTAATACATGGAATGATATAGAACTAAATACACCTCATTATATTGATAATACTAATGAATTATGGTTTGGCTATAATGTAAATACCCAGGCAGGACATCCTGCCGGAGCAGATCCTGGGCCTCAGGTTCCAGGCAAAGGGAATATGATCCTTTGGAATGGAGAATGGTCTGAACTCAATCAACTTGGCTCAACACTGACGTTTAACTGGAATATACATGCATATATTCAGCAAGTACCCGCCACAGTAATATTTACTGATGCCAATGGCCAGGCCGAATTTGTAGATCTCGACGGTGATTATGATTTTATGGTAGAAAAGGAAAATTACCAAACCCAGACAGGTCAATTTACAATGAAGGGGTCAGATGTTGATATTCCTGTTCTGCTTTATGATGATGACGGAAAATACACTATTACATTTAATTTAAATATGTACAATGTAGAAGGTTTTGATGCAGAAACCGATAACGTTTATCTTACCGGAACTTTCACTGATTGGGCTGATCCAGGTAGTGAAAACTCTATCCTTATGCAAAGATTAGCTGATAAATCAGGTAATTACGTTATTTTACATGAAGATTTTTCGGTTTTCCTACCATTGGGCTGGCAGTTGGAATCAACATCGTCCAACACCTGGGAACAGGTTCAAAGCATTACCGTTGGTCAAAATGTGGTAACACCTGTACAAGGCACTCATTTTACCTATTGTAATTGGCACGGATCAGATGCACAGGATGAGAAGCTTATTACCCGTAGTATGGATTTCTCCATTATGGAAAGTGCAGAGCTGTCATTTCATTTCTTTGGAAACTACAGTTGGTCTGTTGCTCCTAATAATAATTGCGACTTGTTTGTAAAAGTTTCTGTTGATGGTGGCGAATGGGTTCAGATTTTTACTGAAACTGATCATCCACAATATACCAGCTCTGAAATAAACTATGTTTGGTTGCATGCCGAAATTGACCTGAGTGATTACTTAGGATATTCTGATGTAAAGTTTAAATTTCAATATGTTGGTACTGACGGTGCACAGTTTGGTATTGATAACGTTAAAATTTCAGGTATTCTTGGTGAGGAATATTTTTCTGCTACACTTCGTCTGGAGGAAGGAAGCTATGAATACAAATATTTCTCCGATGCTTTTGGTGATGGTTGGGATGGCGGCGAATGGGAAGGAGACCCCAACAGAGTTCTTATTGTGGATAACCATAAGACTGTAGAAGACAGATGGGGTGTATATGTACAAACCTATGATCTTACTCTCTTGATTAATCCCCTGGATGCTGGTGTGGCAACAGGTGGAGGCACGTATTCCGAAGGTGATGAAGTAACAATAAATGCAGTACCAGGTGATGATTATGTTTTCATTAACTGGACCGATGGCGATACCGTAGTAAGCACAGATGCTGAATATTCCTTCCTCATGCCGGATGATGACCTCATTCTTACGGCCAACTTCGAAGAAATACCTGTATATGAACTTACGTTGATTGCTAATCCTGAAACCGGTGGTACTCTTCATGGCGAAGGTTCATTCTTCGCCGGCACGTCTGTCACTATTACAGCCAATGCAAATCCGGATTATGTATTTGTTAACTGGACCGATGGCGATACCGTGGTAATCACAGATGCTGAATATAACTTCCTCATGCCGGATGAAGACCTCATTCTTACGGCCAATTTCGAAGAAATACCTGTTTATGAGCTTACGTTGATTGCTAATCCTGAAACAGGTGGTACTCCTGATGGTGAAGGTTCATTCTTCGCCGGCACTTCCGTCACTATTACAGCTAATCCAAATCAGGATTATGTATTTGTTAACTGGACCGATGAAAGAGACAACGTTTTTAGCACTGAAGAAGAACATACATTTAATATGCCTGAAGAGGATATTATCCTTACAGCTAACTTTGATTTAGTAAATACTTCTGTCGATATTCTTTCTGATGAAATTGTAATTTTTCCCAATCCTTTTAATAGTAAAATTACTATTTCAAATGCCACCCAGATAAGTAGAGTAAAGATCACAAATATCACAGGACAAACTGTAAGATCATTGGAACATCATAAATCTGATGTTATTCAGTTGAACACCACTGATTTGCCTGCAGGTATTTACATGATCCATTTTACAACTCTTGATGGAATGCAAACTGTGAAGAAGATTATTAAGAGGTAAAAATTGAAAATACTAGCTGTTTATTTAGGGAGAGCCCCACATGTTTGTGAGGGCTTCTCCCTTTTCTAAACAATTCAAAATATAAATTCTATTTATTTAATCACCATCAAATACCCCAACTCCCAAATACAAAACTTAGAACCCCAAACCCCAAATGCTCAACCCAATACCATCTTGTATTATCCACAGATTACCAGGAATTAAACCGTTGTTATTTAGCGCAAGATTATTTTTTTTTGTATATTAAGGGCTCAAACGGGTATGAATTGATGGCTTTTAATTTTTGGAAGAATGCTTTTTTAACCTGTTGATTTATAGCGGCCATTGTTCAATTTTCCTGAGGAAAACATGTTTTGCATATAGTAAGTGTTATGCCAGTGGGTTGGCAAACAGAAGAATGAATATGTTATGGCGTGTTCCCTGCCCGCCGGCATGCATCTGACCTATTTAATCTATTAATAGACAGATGGTAACAACCAACAGAAAAGACTTTTTAAGAAAACTGCTTTTGGGAGGTGCTTGTATAGTATGCTCAGGAGGCATGCTGTTTCAGCCAAACAAATTGTTACTTGCAGGCATGTTTTCTTCCTTGTCTGAAAAATCTTCGGGAAAGTCTGTTCACGGGTTTTCATCTTTAAGGGAGGCCATGTTTTACAATGTTTTGGCAAGAAACAGGGTAATTTGCCGGCTTTGTCCGCATCAGTGTATCCTTGCCGCTGGTGAGACCGGTTTGTGCCGTGTAAGGTCAAATTTTTCCGGAAAACTATACAGCCTCGTGTATGGCAGGCCCTGCACCTATGATATCGGGCCCATAGAAAAAGCCCCGTTGTATCATTTTTTTCCTGGTCACCGAAGGCTTTGTGTTGCTACTGTGGGGTGTAACCTGAGGTGCAAATACTGTCATAACTGGCACATTTCACAAACCGGACCCGGCAGGGTGAGAGAATTTGAAATCACACCACGGCAAATGGTAAGTGAGGCTTTCAGGCGTGGCGTGCATTCCATTTCATTTACCTATACTGAGCCTACCGTGTTTTATGAATACATGTATGACACAAGCCGCAGGGCAAAAAATGAAGGACTCAAGGTCAGCATCGTTTCAAACGGATATATCAACCCGGAACCATTGCGCAAGCTTTTGCCGTATATTGATGCGGTAAAAATTGACTTAAAGTCATTCAATGATGATTTTTAC
>SKSE01000060.1 GCA_007118135.1 Bacteroidales bacterium
ATTAGTTCCAAACGAAAAGAAATCAACTAAAGGTGCTAATTTATCAGCAATTAAAGCCGCTCTTGGTACTTCTATCATTGTTCCAATTTTATAATTTAATCTTTCTTTAGCCAAAACTTTTTTAGCTTCTTCCTGCCCAATAACATATTGATCGAGATGAGCCTTAATTTCAGAAGGCTTAAGCAATTTAAAGGAAGGAAGCTTGTTTTTTTGTTTCAGTTTTTGCTCTTCTGCTACAATGATTTGTGCCTGATCGACGCAGCGATCGCAAATGTGTGCATTTATGCCCGAAATAAGCATCTCAACGCTTTTTCCGTCGCGTCCGCAGAAGGAGCATTTTCTGGTATCTTTCGACATTGTATACTATCTTTAATGCTTTCGGGAAAAAATTAAAAGCAATGTTAGTTAAGATTTTTTAGTTGTACTCAGCACCTCATCAATCATTCCATAATCAAGTGCTTCCTGTGAAGTCATCCAGTAATCACGGTCAGAGTCTTTCCAAATCTTATCGTAATCCTGTTTTGAGTGTGCAGCAATTATCTCGTATAATTCTTTTTTAAGCTTAAGTATTTCGCGTGCAGTAATTTCAATATCACTGGCCTGTCCTTCTGCGCCACCCATCGGTTGGTGAATAAGAATACGTGAGTGCTTCAAAGCTGTACGTTTACCTTCTGTACCGGCACAAAGCAATACAGCACCCATTGATGCTGCTATGCCTGTACAGATAGTCGCCACATCTGGTGCTATGTATTGCATTGTATCGTAAATTCCCAAGCCTGCATATACTGATCCACCGGGTGTATTTAAATAAATCTGGATATCTTTCCGAGAATCCACTGACTCAAGAAAAAGCAGTTGCGCCTGAATGATATTAGCGACATAGTCGTTAATGGGTACTCCAAGGAAGATTATCCGGTCCATCATTAAACGGCTGAAAACATCCATGGTAGCCACATTTAACTGTCTTTCTTCAATAATGGTTGGACTTATATAATTTCCGTATACAGATGTATAGTTATGTAAAGTTGTACTGCTTATACCCATATGCCTGGTAGCATATTTCTGAAATTCATCTTTTGGTATCATATAGAAAAAAATTATTGCTGTGATTGACTTTGGTTTTTGTATTTTTCTGTCATTTCATTAACGAACTCATCAAAGTTAACCTCTTTTTCTTTTAGCTTCAAGTTTTCCTTCAGAAGGTTCATTACTTTAACCTCAAACAGTTGGTCATAAACCTTTTTTAACTCTTCCTGATTAGAAGCTATTCTTTTAACAAAATCATTCAGTGTTTCATCATCGGGATCGGGTTGACCATATTGAGCCATTTGCTGACGCATAAAGTTCTTCAGGTGTTCTGAAACTTCTTCATGTTTCACTTCAATCTTGTGTTCCTTAATGAGATGATTCTCTATTAACTGCCATTTAAAGGAATCGGAGAAAGATTTAAATTCATTTTCCACATGTTCAGGAGTAATTTCCTTGTTATCCTTGTTGGTTTCTATGAGCCATCTTTTAAGAAAATCTTCCGGTATGGACAGATTTGCTTTATCCACCAATGTTTTAACAGCTTCATTTTTAAAATGTTTGTCAGCATCGGCCTGATATTGCTTACTTAATTGTTCCGAAATAAACTCTCTGAATTCTTTTTCGTCCTTTAATTCCTTATCAGGGGCAACTTTTTTGTATAGTTCTTCATTGAGTTCAGCAGGTTGAATACGTGAAATTCTTTCCAGCGTAAACTCATAATTTTTACCGTATTGATCAAGTTCTTCTTTTTTAACCCCAAGTGTGCTAGCCATCTCAGCTTCGTTTTCAATGGCCTTTACCAAATCTAACTTAACTGAGTCACCTGCTTTTATACCTGTAAGTTTTTCTTTTGTTTCATCATCCTTAAGGTACTGTATGTAAAGATTAGATTTGTGTTTTAGTCCATCTTCAATAACATTTCCTTCACCATCAATTTCAGCAAATTCACCATTTAGTACATCTTCCTTTTCCGAAACTTCAGGACTCATCATAGACCCATACCTACGTTGTATGTCTTTAATCGTATCATCAACAATACTATCCTGTACTTTTATTTTATGGTATTCAACCTCTATATCATCCGATAAAACGATGTCAATTTCCGGAGAAAGCCCTATTTCGTAGTAAAATTCAAAATCGGATTGATTATCCCAATCAATTTGCGCAGCCTTTTCGTGATCAGGAAGAGGATTTCCCAGAATTTTGATCTCTTTCTCTTTTACATAATCGTACACCGAGTCAATGAGCACTTTATTAACTTCTTCAGCTAAAACACTTTTGCCGTAAAGTTTTTTCACCATTCCCATGGGTACCTTCCCCGGTCTGAAACCGGGCATTTGAGCCTTTTTCTGTAAATCTTTTAACGCTTTTTCAACTTTTTCCTGATAATCCTGTGGGGTAAGTTGCACTTTAAGGATTGCAGTTAATTCACCGGTATTTTCCTGAACAATATTCATAAATCATAACTTTTTTTATCGTGATTTCAACTATAAACTTATTTATGAAATCACAAGCGGGTTTCAAATTATATTATTAAAAAACTATAATGGTTATAACAAAAATTACCCCGCTAGATTGAATATATAATTTTATCTTACGGGGCAATAACTCATACAATGATTTTGTGCGGATGAAGGGACTCGAACCCCCACGCCTCTCGGCACCAGATCCTAAGTCTGGCGCGGCTACCAATTACGCCACATCCGCTTTCGTTTTTGGGAGTGCAAATATACAATAAATTATCTTGTTAAACCCCAGTCTATTAAAATATTTTCACATTCTTTATATCACTATATCCACAACCTCAATTTAAAAGAACAGTATTCTTATGGCAAATTAATAACACTTAACTATACAGCAGATAAGTTGCTTTAAAATAGCAAATAATTGAAACTTACAAATGGAAAGCGATGCTGATAAAGCCTAAGGAAGAAAGATTAAGGAAACTTGCTGGATTTAAAACTGTTCGCAAGGCAATGAAAATGTAAAAACAGAACCATTCCCGAGTTCGCTTTCAAAAAAGATTTCACCACCTTGTTTTTCAACAAACTCTTTACATAATAAAAGGCCTAGTCCACTGCCTTTTTCATCCATAGTTCCATAGGTTGAATGTAATGAGTCTGATTGAAATATCTTCCTTTTACTTTCTTCGGGAATTCCAACCCCATCATCTTTAACTGAAATAAAAGCCTTATGTTCTTTTACATAACTGCTTAGAACAATTTCGCCTCCTTGTTCAGTATATTTCAAAGCATTGGAAAGAAGATTTCGGATAACGGAATCTGTCATATTCCTATCGGCCCAAACTGCAAGATCGTCATCCACAGAATCTACCAATTTGATATTTTTATCACGGGCATTATTATGCACAAGGTTTAAATTTTCTTTAATTATTTCATGTAAAGCAATGTACTCTGGCTTGTATTTTATTTTTCCGGTTTGAGTTCTTGACCATTGAAGCAGGTTCTCGAGCAGATTATCAATTTTCAATACCGATTTATCAAGTTCCAGGGCAAGCTCACTGAGTTCTTCTTTGCTCATATTGATGATATCTCTTTTTAGGATACGTGAAAAACTCACTATAGAAGCAAATGGATTACGTAAATCATGTGAAATAATTGAGAAAAACTTGTCCTTGGTAGCATTGATTTCCTTAAGATTACTTTCCGATTCCTTGAGTTTCTGGTTTGAAATGTTTAGCTTATGATTGAGCTCTTCATACATCTTTTTTTGTTCCATAAGAGAGTGATTCAGCTCAACAAGTTGGGCATTGGATTCAGAAATTTCAAATTTTTGTTTTTCGAGTAAGTTATTTGAATTCCTGAGTATCAGAAACCGGTTATATAAAAGGAATAACGAAATAAGTACCATTATAACGCCTACAATCAGAAAGTTCCGAAGTAATTTATCTCTTTGTGTGCTTAGCAAAGATATTTCTTCATTTTTTCTAAGCAATTGCAGCTCACTTTCCTTTTGCTCATGATCATACATAAATTGCAGTTCATATATTTTTCTTCTGCTTTCTTCAGAATAAATACTGTCTCTCATTACAATATATTCCTGCTGATATTGGTATGCACTTTTATAGTCACCGATTCTCTGCATTACACCTGAAAGGTTAAGGTAATTCTCAGTAACCATTCGGTTAAGACCAATCTCTTTTGCAATATCCATACTTTGATGAAAGTATTTTGTTGCATTATTTAAGTCGTCCCATTGTTTATATAATTGACCTAATGAGCTATAGGTTTTTGCAATCCCGCTTCTATCATCAACTTCATAAAAAAGTTCAAGTGCGTTTAAGAGGTATTGTTCTGATTGTGTAAAGTCATTAAGTGAGTAAAACAAATTACCCAAATTACCATAGGTAGATGCAATTTCTCTTTTGTCATTTAACTCTAACCTGATATTCAAGGCCTTAGTGAAAAATTCTTTGGCTTGTTCTATTTTACCAAGCCCCTGATAAACTAATCCAAGATTATTGTAAGAAAATGCTATGCTTTTTTCATCATTCAAATTTTCTTTTATTTCAAGAGACTGTAAATGATACCTTTCGGCAAGTTCATAATCTCTTTGGTAATCGTAAACCATACCAATATTATTTAACACTACCGCCATTCCGCCCGGGTTGTTATGTTCTTCATAAAGCTTAAGTGCTTTAAAGTAATAATCCAATGCTCTGTCATAATAGCTCTGGCTGGAAAAAATAATACCCAGATTAGTGTTAGATCTGGCAATACCAATCTGATCCTGAATTTTGGCATAAATACCATTAGCCTCAAGATGATATGTCAGGGCCATATTAAAATTGCCCATTTGCCAATAAATTACACCAATATGTGAAAGGGCATCTGCAATCTTTGACTTTCTGTTTAGCTTTTCGGCAAGTTTAAGTGCCTCATTTGCGTAATCCAAAGCTTGCTGGGGAAGGGAAGACTTTAGCTCCCATGATAATCTGAAATAAGCTTCAAAAAGTAAAGTGTCAGGTGATTGTTCAGACTCAATGATTTTTAACAAACTATCATGGTATACTACGGTATTGCTGGAATTTCCGAGAATAGAAATCCAGAGAAAAAAAACAACCGAAAATAGTTTTTTAAAAATATTTGAGAATATCATGGAAATAGGGCACACCTTTTTAAGATAAACCAAAAGAGTTAAAGCAAAAGCTATAAAACAAACAAAAGTAATAAATAATATTGATTAAAATCAAGAATAATTGTACAAAAAGGTGGTTTTTGTAGGACCAGTAAAAAACCAATCTTCAGTTTTTGATATTATTCATACTCATTATAAATTAGCTGAACCTTTAACATTTATTTGCTTAGTTAAAACAATCAATATATATTTGAGTACTTATTTTCCTGTTTAAACGTCCTTTGTATAATAAATATTGTCAAAATATTTACCCATGAATTTTATACGGAAAATTATTCATTTTTTGGAACCACCAATTAAGTGGAAACTTTCGGTAATTATTCTTACAGGCATATTTACCGGTATTTTCTTCCTGGTGCTTCACATTTCCAAGGCAGCGTCATATTTATCTGATGAGCCTAAAACCTGTATCAACTGCCATGTAATGTACCCTCATTATGCTTCATGGACCAAAGGAAGCCATGGACATGTTGCCACATGTTCGGACTGTCACGTTCCGCAGGATAATTTTTTTCGGAAATACTGGACCAAAGCTACCGACGGACTATGGCATGCAACAGTTTTTACGATGCGTTGGGAACCCCAGGTAATACAAATCAGAAATCCTGGTATCAATGTAGTTCAGGAGAACTGCATCCGGTGCCATATTGATCTTGTAGACATGACCAGTCTGGTAACTGTTACCGGTGACATGGCCAGGCAAAATGAAGGCAAACTTTGCTGGGACTGCCACAGGGAAACTCCCCACGGAACCGTAAAAAGCCTTTCTGCGGCCCCTCATGCCCTGGTGGACAGATTGCCATCAACCATGCCAACCTGGCTCAATCAATTTATGGCCAGATCAAAGTCTAAGGACAACCAACCAACAGAATAACATAAATATTGAAACTTAAAAAGCACAACTCAAAAATCATATCCTATGAAGACAATCAGAGAACTCACTGAAAAAAAACCATGGTTAAACTGGGTATTGTTTTTCGCTACCGTGATCATTGTATTCCTGCTTGGTTTGCTCGCATCTTCAATCGTTGAGCGCCGGAGCGAAGCACAACTCTATTTTCAGATGGTAAGTCCTATTCCGGAGTGGGAACCGGATAATGCTGTTTGGGGTGAAAACTTTCCAAGGCAGTACGAAAGTTATATGAAAACAGCTGATACTACATTCAGAAGCAAATATGCAGGGTCAATCATGATTGACTACCTGGAACAATACCCTGAACTTGTGGTCATGTGGGCAGGCTATCCGTTTTCCAGAGATTATAACCAGGGAAGAGGTCACTATTATGCAGTTACTGATGTACGGAATACACTTCGCACTACAGGTCCTATGCCTGCCACCTGCTGGACCTGCAAAAGTACAGATGTGCCAAGACTAATGAATGAAATGGGTGTTGCAGAATATTATGCAGGCACTCTTATGGACCTGGGGCACGAAGTAC
>SKSE01000061.1 GCA_007118135.1 Bacteroidales bacterium
ATGTTTTTTTAAGCTTAGACTTTCGTGGGGTTAACCATGTAAGGCATAAATTGGTTTGTAAGGGAAGTAAGTGTCAGGAGTCCGAAGTCGGAAGTTGTTTGGGATGTTATGCCTTGAATTTTATAAGAAATCAGGAAAGTGGGAAATTAGGAAAGTGGTGGATTCGTGGAGCTGGTTTGATGCAAAAAAGGGCGACCGGGCTCATTTTCAGCAGTAGTATGGCTACGGGATTAGCTTCGCTGAGCTCCATTCCTTCGGTTCATCGCTCCGCACAGGATGACAATGCAGTACAGTCTGATTATGAGGAGAAAAGGGTCGGCGCAGCCGACCCTTTTCTCCTTTTTCCTCTATCCTCCCTATGGCGCTTGTCATCCTGAACGAAGCGCAGCGGAGTGAAGGATCTCGTTGCCTTGGCAGTCCGATAATTGAAAAACCCCATCAGTGCATCCGTGGCAAACAAAAACCTATCGTACCGCCGCGTTGAGCTCTTTTTTGAGTGTGGCTGTGATTTTTTCCATTACCCTGTCAATCTCCTTATCGGTAAGGGTTTTGGTTTCATCCTGCAGGGTGAAGCTCACCGCATAGGATTTCACATCCTTGCCCATTTTTTCGTCGGTGTAAATGTCGAACAGGCGGACATTCCTGAGCAGTCTGCGCTCGGTGCGGCGTGCCAGGGTTTCTATTTCGCTGAAACGTACATCTTTGTTAAGCAGCAGTGCCAGGTCGCGGCGTACCTCGGGGAATCTGGGTATCTCCTTGAAAACTATGGGCTTGCGGTCTAGCAACTGTAAAACAAGTTCCCAGTTGATGGTGGCGTAAAAAACCTCCTGTTTGATGTCGAAGGCCTTAAGAAACTTTCTGGCTACTTCGCCCGTTTCGATCAGAAGTTTTCCGTTGATGGTATAACGCAGTCCTGTTTCAAGGAAACCTTCGGAATGAATTTCCTGAGGCGTTGCATCCTCTACGGGTATGTTCATCCTTTTCAAAAGTTGTAACACTTCAGCCTTCAGGTCGAATAAACTCACCGGCTTTTGGGGTTGATTCCAGCTTTCGGGTTGCAGGTGGCCGCTCATGAATATATCCAGCACACGCTGTTCGCGGTAGCCCGGCAGCTTATCGGGGCGGGGTTTTTCTTTTTCCGGCTCCTGGATGTAAATGTTTCCGAATTCGAAGATCTTCAGGTCATGTACCCTGCGGTTCTGGTTCCAGGCAAGGGTTTCCATGCCGCCGAAGAACAATGTGCGACGCATTACGCCCAGGTCCTGGCTCAGTGGGTTCAGGATCCTTACAATGCTCTTTTCATCAAAAAGATCATTGTTGTAGTAGGATGCTTTGGTAAGCGAGTTGTTCATAATCTCAGCAAAGCCCCGGCTACTGAGCATATCGGAAGCAATGTTTTGTATCTTTTCCTTATCCGGACGCGGTGTGGCCACAATGGATGAGTGCAGTCGTTCGGGCAGCTCAATATTGTTGTACCCGTAAATACGGAGTATTTCTTCCACTAAATCTGCTTCGCGGGTTACATCTACCTTGAAGGGAGGAATTTCAAGCAGTAAAACATCTTCTGTTTCCTTTTGAATGACAATGTCCAGCGAAGTAAGGATGTTTTTAATTATATCGCGGCCAATTACTTTGCCAATGAGACGGTCAGCTGTTTCGTAACGAAATTCAATCTGCCACGGATGAATTGGTCCCGGATAAACATCTACTATTTCTGATGTAATCTTTCCACCGGCAATTTCTCTGATGAGCAGGGCAGCCCGCCTAAGGGCAAAAAGAGTCATCTGTGGATCTGCTCCCCTCTCAAAACGGAAGGAAGCATCGGTATTGATGGCATGGTGTTTCGATGACCGGCGTATGGTGGCCGGATTGAAATAGGCACTTTCCAGGAAAATATTTTGGGTGCTTTCGGTAACTCCCGAATCGATGCCTCCCAGAATACCCCCCATACACATGGGTTCTTCGGTATTGCAAATCATCAGGTCGTTGCCTGTGAGTTTTATTTCTTCCTCATCGAGGGTTACGAAAGGAGTGTCTTTGGGCGATTTCTTCACAATAACCTTATTACCGGTTACCTTGTCGTAATCGAAGGCATGCAGTGGCTGGCCTGTTTCATGCAGCACAAAATTGGTGATATCGACCAGGTTGTTAATGGGCTTAAGACCAATAATCTTCAAACGGTTTTTCAGCCAGTCGGGCGATTCTTTTACCGTGACACCTGAAATGCAAAGGCCGGCATAGCGGGGGCATGCTTCGGGGTCTTCGATGATAATTTCAATGGGTGTGCTGGTATCGTCGATTTTGAAATGACTGATGTCGGGCTTGTTTACTGTTATGTTCTTATGTGGCTGCAGGTGGCTGATTACGGCGGCCAGGTCGCGTGCCACACCCAGGTGCGATGCTGCATCGATGCGGTTGGGGGTAAGGCCTATCTCAATACAGTAATCGGTTTCTACCTTAAAGTAATCGGCTGCCGGTGTACCGGGCTTTGCATCGGTGTTGAGCACCATGATGCCATCGTGGTTGTCGCTCAGTCCCAGTTCATCTTCAGCGCATATCATCCCTTCAGATTGCTGCCCGCGAATCTTTGCCTTTTTAATCTCAAAACTTTCCCCTGTATGGGTGTAAAGGGTTGAACCCACAGTGGCTACCACTACTTTTTGTCCTTTGGCAACGTTGGGTGCGCCACAAACCACAGGTACCACACCTGTACCTATATCTACGGTGGTAAGGCTCAGGCGGTCGGCATCGGGATGTTTTTCGCAGGTGAGTACCTCACCAATCACCACACCTTTCAATCCGCCTTTAATGCTTTCGGTTTTTTCCAGACCTTCTACCTCCAGTCCGCAATCGGTAAGCCATTCCGCCACCTTTTCGGGGCTTTCATCAATATGTAAATAATCTTTCAGCCAGTTGAATGAGATCTTCATTATTCAATATTTAAATATGGTCAATTTCTGCAGGAACTCAACAGGAGCACAAAAGTAATAAATTTGATGCATAAAAAAACCGGAACTAAATCTTCCGGTTTTTAGGTAATATCATATTTCCGGGAAGCTTTTATTCCAATTCAAAAAGTTTATATCCCACTTCATTTCCTTCGCAGAAAACCACTACGCTATAGTAGCCTCTTTCAAACCTTTCTTCCTGAACCCATTCGGTACAAACATCCATTGCAACATTCTGAAAGTCTACAGTTTCCTTGATAGAGTATTGAATGGTTTCACCTTCAAATGACATAGTATCTTCCTGCGAGTGTGTGAGAACTTCGTTGTTGGGGTCGATAATCCGGATATAGAAGTTGCGTTCGCCCGGTTCGGCTATCATGTTACGGTTGAGGTTAAAGCAGATGCTCAGTTTATCGGTTCTGCGTGCAGAGTTAGTAGGTTCATCCCAGCGTCTTCTTTCCCTGAAAGCAACAACATCCACATTGGAAATATTAATGAGGGAAGCAATGTTAACTTTTTCCTGAAGTTTTTCCTTTTCCACCTCCAGTTCCTGATTGAAAACATGAGCCTGTGCCAGATTGGAGCGTATCTGTGCATTTTCTATGGAAAGGGTTTCATTTTCTTCCAGCAGCATGGCAATCTGGTCTTCGTATTGAGCCAGTTGATTTTCCAGTTCCTCAATTTGCTGCCTGAGGGGTATTGCATCGCCTGTGCCAATGGGACCGGTTCCCTGTATCTGTGCCCTGAGCTGATTTGCGCGGCGCCTTTCGGCATCAAAAAGCTGTTGCAGGTCTTCATGCTCCTTTGAAAGCTGGGCATACCTCACATCCAGTTCATCCAATTTGTCAATAAGAGTGTTGCGTTCATCGCTTATTTCTTTAACCTGCAGGCTTGCTAACTGCGTTTCATATCGTGCTTTGAGCATTTCTCTTAGCAGCAGTGCACCTGCAATAGCAAGCAGGATGGCCAGAACAGACAGAAAAATAATAATCCCCGAACCATTGGATTTCCGATTATTTTCCACTTCATAGAGGTACTGGTTGTTAGAATTTTCCATAGCAAAAGCGTTTAGATGTATTAAAAAAGCTCCCTAAAAATATTAAATATTTGTCTGATCGGCCCAAAAAAACACTATCTAAGCGAAAATTGTGTTTCTCCTAAACGATAATCATCCGTAAATACTGATACCAGATACAAACCATCTTCATATTCTTCTGTGCCAAACCACTCCATACAAACCTCGGTGTCCATATTCTGATAGTTAAACTGGTCTCTCATGGTAAACTGCAATGTATCAGTTCCGATAACGAAAGAATACTGGTCATCGTCGCTAACCCTTAAAATGTTACCCAGGGGATCTGCAATTCTAACATATGCATTTTTATTACCCGAACTTGCCACAGGGTTTCCGGCTACTGTAAAACAAACCCTGATTTGGTCGGTACGTCGCGATCTGTCGGTCTCCTCTTCACGCCCTCTTCCCCTTATGCGCAGAGGGGTTGCTTCTATCTGGAAAGCTCTGAGGGCTGATGCCACTTCCACTTTACCTTCCAACTCTTCTTTGGTTTGGGCCAGCTCAGTGGTACGGCGGGTAAACATTTGAATCTCCTGCTGCATTTCGATGTTCTCATCTCTGAGTACTTTGTTTACGGTGTAAAGGCTGTCCATTTCGCGAACATAGTTCTGGGTAATTTCCTGCAGCAACCGCAGATTACGTTGAATTCGTCGATAATCAGCCTGCTGGTCAATAAGTCTCCTGATCTCTTCGGCGTTGGCCTGGATAATACTGTCTTGCTTGGTAAGAACACTGTCGTATTCGTTTTTTATCTGGTTGTATTCTGCAAGGATGTTGTTGAGTTCCTCTTCTAGTTCAATATTCCGGTCGGTTACGATGATTCTTTCAGTGGCAACTTCCTTGAGAGATTGACGGCTGGTGATAAGCATAAAGGTTAATACACCTATGATTACTACCAGCACCAGGATGGTACTTTTATAAACCTTTTCGTTACTGTTTTTTTCTTCTGACATTGGATTAGGTTTGTCTGCTGGTTGATTTTTGTTAGTGCTGTTCATTGAGTTAGTAGTAAAATGATTGTTATTGGCGTAAATTAAATAATTTGATTTTGTTCCGGGTTGTTGAAAATTATTTCTTTTTCATTCAAAACCCGTAGAAAACACCTAATTGATTTGCAAATTTATACTATTTTTAATATAAAAGACTTTTCATACGCATCTTAATTTATGAAGTTTTTAACAGTACATGAAAATTTTATCAACATACGTAGGTGATTTTTTATCACTTTTTTATCCGCGCCTGTGTTATGCATGCCAGAAATCCCTTGTTAGCGGCGAGGAATGTCTGTGCAGTTTCTGTCTTTATCATTTGCCACAAACACAACTTCACAATGAACGTGAAAATTCCGTAACCCGCATTCTTTGGGGAAGGGCAGATATTGAAACGGGCACTTCACTTTTTTACTTTCAGAAGGGAGGTAAGGTCCAGAAACTCATTCATCAGTTTAAATATAAAGGAAAGATGGATATTGGCATATACCTGGGAAAGATGCTTGGCTATCAACTCAGGGAAAGCCCTTTGTGGCATCCGGTAGATGTGATTGTGCCTGTTCCCATGCATCGCAAAAAGCAATATCAGCGGGGTTTCAACCAGAGTGAGATTTTTGCGCAGGGCATTGGTGAGGCCCTGAAAAAGCCTCTGTTGAAAAACAAGCTTGTTAAGGTAGATAAAACCGAAACACAAACGCGCAAAACCCGCTTTCGGCGCTGGGAAAACGTGGAGAGCGTCTTCCGGGTTAACGATCCTGAAGCCTTTCGCAGCAAGAACATTTTACTGGTAGATGATGTGATTACCACGGGCTCAACACTGGAAGCCTGTGCTTCCAAAATCAAAGAAATCAAAGGCACTCGCTTGTGGATAGCTACCATTGCCGTTACTACCTGATCAATTTTACAATCTTGCTGCCAGAACGGCGGTTTTACGGTAGTTTCTAACGTTTCCCTGTGGATCAAATAGCTCAATGTGTACGATGTAAATGCCCACATCAGCTTTCTGATTATCGTCGGTAGCACCATCCCATGTAATTATTCCCTCCGTAGCCAGGAGTTCGCTGCGGCTTAGGATACGTACCCTTCTTCCGCGGCTGTCGAAAATGCTTATGTTGGCAGTATAACCGGGAGTATCGAGAGTGTAGGCAATATTCAGTAAATCGTCGTGCCCGTCGTTATCGGGTGAAAACACCCTGGGATACAGTTCAAAAACTTCCTGCCGGCCTTCGGGGTCAAGCGTAAATTGAGAGTTTTTGTATCCCGGTGTGCCGAAGCCCGCACTCTGGGCTGCCGAGTGCCAGTTTGAACGGCTTTGGGTGGGACGATGGTAGTTGAGTCTTTCCAGCGCAACTCCCTTTTTGTCGGTAAGCAGCACATAATGCATATCCTCATGGTAAATAAACATATCAATGATTTGCTGCCCTTTGCTGGCAAATACCACAATACCCCTGGTATTGGTCATGGATGAAAGGGTCATGGGAACAAAGTTCATTGGGTTGTTGGTCATGTACTGGCTTTGCACAACCTTCGGATCAGGAGTAAGCACCATGTAATCGTTGGGAAAGAGCAGCCAGCTTTCGGCAGATATCTCACGTATACCGGAAAG
>SKSE01000166.1 GCA_007118135.1 Bacteroidales bacterium
CTGTTATTACTATTAGTGCAGACGATAGTTTTAATCCGGAAGTAACTCATGCATTCAGGGTTCTGGTTTATCCTGAAGCATTTGATATGAGAAACGGTGATTTCAGCTTTACCGAATGGAATAATAACCAGCCCGAACTTACTTACCCAGAGAATATGATTTTTCTTCAATCCGATATTACGGATCCCGATGTGAATTACGACCTACTTTTCGCCTATTACATACCTGCTGAAGACTACCACGAAGATGATCAGGCTACTGTTGGATTCCCCTATAACAATACACGTCGAACGAGGATTAATGGCCTTGGAGCAGGCGGAGTATCCTTTATCAATACAGGAAGAGACCGCGATCTTGGCGGTTTATTGTTGTCATTGAATACCACTAATCAGGAAAATCTGAGGTTGGAATTCATTACCGGAACCATGCTTCGTAACGAAAGACTTTACGGTTTCAGGCTTCAATACCGGATAGGAATCGAAGGAGTTTTTCAGAATCTTATGCATAATAATCAGATTGTGGAATACCTTGCATCGGCAGATGGGCATATGCATACTTTCGAAAATATTGAAATGCCCCAGGAACTGCTAAACCAGGAGTATGTCCAGCTACTTTGGCGCTACTATCATGTAACAGGCGACAGTGGGCCACGTTCGCAATTAAGGTTGGATGATATTTATATCCAAAAAACATTGGGTGTAGATATACCTGACTCCGAGAACTTTAAAATATTCTCATCAGGTAAACAAATATTTGTTGAGTTGGAGAAAATCACCAGAGCTGAAATATCCGTTTTTAATTTATCTGGTCAGCAATTGTATAGTAAAAAAGTTAACGCCCCTGGTAATTTTTTATTAGAAAGAAGTTTTGACCCCGGAGTGTACCTTGTGGTAGTAAATACAGGACAAAACAGATTTACTAAAAAAGTAATTTTAATATGACCCGAGATCATGTGAATTACTAGTATTTCCTTAATCATTTGTAAGCCAGGGTTTTAAATAACAAATAAACCTCTGATTTATTATCCGGGATATGACTTATTATTTCTTGAAAAAAAGAAAAAATTAGTTACTCTGATTTTTGCTATTTAATAGCTTGGTGGTATGCACTGAGTCGTGAATTATATAAGAGAAGATAATTATTTGTCCGGCACTCGCAGAATCAAATGTAACAGAAGACCTATCGGAATTAAGTTGTTCATTATAAATTAATCGACCAGATATGTCAAATATTGATATTATTGCACCTTTGAGAAAGTTTGCATGAAAAGTAGTTTTACTTCCATTATTTATAATCCTTTCAATTCCAAATGAATTAAAAACTGAAAACTCAAGTGCCACAGGACTAAAGTATTCAAAGGAACCGTCCAGATCATTTTGCCTAAGCCTATAATACCATAAACCTTCGGAAACACCGTAATCAACAAAAGTATACTCTTTTAACTCATTGCTAAACCCGGCTGACGCCACTGAGCCAATATACTCCCATGAAATACCATCTTTACTTTTTTCTATCCAAAAGTCAAAACTATTGGTTTCTGATGCAGTGGTCCAAAATAACTCAACAACATTATTATTCTGCCTTGCGTCAAAAGATATAAGTTCAACAGGAAGTACATCACATTCTATCCATACCACATTCCCAACATTAGCTGGCGGAGTATCTTCACCATTACAAAGGTGTAAAACACTACCTGTCCCCATATTAAAGAAGCCTCCCCATGAATGTATAATGTTCAGATTTCCCTGATCAATTATAACAACTTCAGAATTGTTTCCAATACTAAAATTCCAGCCACCTGCCTGCAACAACCCTTCTATCTGAAGTAATAATCCATTTCCAAGAATCATGGTACTTGTACTGATCAATTCTCCAGTATCAGTAATATATATTTCTGAATTATCACCTACCTGGAATTGATAACCTCTGTTTTCCAACACTCCTTTAATTAGTAAATCAAGACCACCACCAGCTACAAACGTTGACTGATTATGAAAATATCCTTGTTCTTCTACTATGATACTGACATTATTGCCAACTGTAAAATTATGCCCCCTGTTAATAAGTTCACCAAAAACAAGAAACTCGGAATTATTACCAGCAGTAAATGATGAGGTATTGGTAAAAACACCGTCATTATAAATAATAAACTCAGAGTTTATCCCGGTAGTGAAAACCGAAGCTAAATTAAAAGATCCCCAAATTTTGTATAAAGCATTTTGTCCAGCGCTGAAATTCTGCCCATTACGAAAAACTCCGGTCTCTCTAATCAGTATTTCAATATTATTACCAACCTGAAATCCACCCCATCCATTTATATTTAATGTTCCCTCAATATCAATTGTAACGTTTTGGCCCACACGATGTTGAGCACCGTTTCCATTAAACGTAATGGTATGACCCTGATTGATTTTAATAGTAATTCCATTCGAATTTGCTGGTGGAATGTTTCCACCAGCCCATGTGGCAGCTTGTGTCCATTGACCAGTCCTGATGGTTTTATAAACCTGGCTTTGTGAAATAAAATGAAATAATGTTAAAAAAATTCCTGTTAAAAGTATCTTTGAGATTTTCATTGTATATAGATATATGTGTTTTCAACAATGCTTAAGTAAGTATTATTTTATACAAAAATAAGTATTTTTACTTATATATAAATACGTGTATGCCGAATTTTTTAATTCAAGTATAATTCATATCAGGCAAAATAACATAACAGTCTCATTTTGTGATTATTGAAAAATATCAACAATAAATTTTTTCCAATTAATTTTCATTAGTCTTTAAATTACAATTTTTTAACCTAAATTATCTGCTAAATAGCATGGTGTATTTTTTATCTGAAATCGATTTTTTTGAAAATGCAGTGATTGACAGATCATAATAAATATAGAGTTCTTTTTCACTATTAAACTTTATTCTTCATACCTTTAGATTTCATAGCATATTTAACCCTACAAATGGTAATGGAAATAATTACTGTCAGATATTTGACGAAATTAGTTTTGACTTTCATAATTGCCACATTGTTTTTCAGAACAGCTTTGGGGCAGCAAATAACTATTAACGAATTCATGGCATCCAATGCCACGACCATAGCCGATGAGGATGGAGATTATGAAGACTGGATAGAGCTTTACAACGCTGGCCCTGAAGATATCAATCTTCAGGGCTGGGGTTTATCAGATGATTATGCTGATACTCCAGGATGGTTATTCCCCGACACCATAATTCCTGCGGATAGTTATATGATCATCTGGACATCTGGTAAAGACAGAACCAACGGGGCATTACATACCAATTTCCGGATCAGTTCTTCCGGTGAGGAGCTCATATTCACCGATCCGGGTGGTAACTGGGTAAGTGAAATTGCTCCCACTCCCCTGCCTACTGATATTTCATACGGCCTGGATATGGATGGAAACTGGTTGTATTTCGATCAGCCTACCCCGGGAGAACCAAACAATACTGAGGGTTACGAAATTCTATTACCCTTGCCTGAACTTTCACACTCACCTGGTTTCTTTACAGATTCATTCTACCTGAAGGTAACCCATCCCGACCCTGAAGCCTTGTTGTTTTATACTCTTGACGGATCGGTTCCCACCATAGATTCGGAGCCCTTTCCGGATTCACTGCTCATTTATAACAGAAAACATGACCTCGACCAGATTTCCGCTATACCCACAACCAGCCCTACTGCCCCGGAATGGTACAGGTGGTACCCTCCCATGGATACGGTTTTCAAAGGCACGAATATTCGTATCAAGGCATTCCGGGCCGGAGCATTAAGTCCTTTCGTAATAACTGCAACCTATTGGGTTGACGAAGAGATATATACAAGATATTCACTTCCCATAATCTCCATGTCAATGGATCAGGATGACCTGCTGGGTCCCAATGGCATTTACACCCGGTTCAATATGAGTGGACCGGCATGGGAAAGGGATATGCATATAGAATTCTTTGAACCCGATGGCACGCCCGGATTTTCAACTGATGCAGGAGTAAGGGTTCATGGAGGTAATTCGCGCAGGTATGCATTGAAAAGTTTCAGGGTTTATTTTCGTAATGCCTACGGAGAAAGCTCCATTGATTACCCGATCTTTCCTGAACAGGAGATGAACACCCACGACAGGCTTATTTTGCGAAATTCTGGATCAGACTGGGGCCACACCTACTACAAAGATCCATTTGTGCAAAGCATCCTGCATCCTTTCTCAAAAGTTGAAAGGCAGGCTTATCGCCCTGCAATTGTTTTCCTTAACAGCGAATACTGGGGAATCATGAACATCCGGGAACGATACGACAATAATTATATTGAAAATCATTACGGGATCACGGATATTGACATGCTCGACAATATAGGGAATGTTGTCAAATACGGTAGTAATACTCACTATCAGAGCCTGATATCTTTTCTTCATAATAACCCGCTTGATGTTTCTGAAAACTATGAGTATGTAAAAACCCAGATGGATGTGGAAGATTTCAGGGATTATCACATTCTCCAGGTTTTTTCTATGAATACGGATCAGCCCGGGAAAAACGTCCGTTTCTGGCGTCCGCAAACACCCGATGGTAAATGGCGGTGGATGTGGTGGGATATGGA
The DNA here is from genome assembly GCA_007118135.1 of Bacteroidales bacterium. GTDB lineage: Bacteria > Bacteroidota > Bacteroidia > Bacteroidales > UBA7960 > SKVR01. Next base: position 4,613 of record SKSE01000166.1, read on the forward strand.
TGATAGTTTCATTTTTGGCGCACACAACAATTACGACCGGAATGGTCTGGTTTACTGCACAGGCCTTGACTCCATAAGCGACCCCAACGTAAACCCAGCAACACCACCTCCCGCATGGGCACCCAATGGACCGGTACAAACTTTCCCACTAAGAGCATTACTTCAAAGCACTGAGTTCAGGCATGATTTTATTAACCGGTTTGCTGATTTACTGAATACTGCCTTTCAGCCTGAATATCTGCTGGCACTTGCCGATTCTTTTGAGTTCCGCATCCAGGATTATATTTATGAACATTACCGGCGCTGGCATCGACCCACTCCACTGCAAAACTCAAATCACAATGCCAATGTCCGCAGCTTTTCGCAGCACCGGAAAAGCTATATGACTGAGCATGTTGTTGATTTTTTTCTGCTTGACGGGCATTATTCACTTGAACTTGATGTTGCTTCCGGCATGGGCCATATAAGAGTAAACTCTATTCATATTCATTCTGATACACCATCCTTAAACAAACCGGTCAACCCATGGGAGGGTACATACTTTTCGGGAATTCCGGTGGAAGTTGAGGCTATCGCTGCACCGGGATTTGTATTTAGTCACTGGGAAGGCTTTACTGACTCAACTGAACCTGTTATCATTTTGGATTCAGACCAAAATATTAAGCTCACTGCATATTTTGACCCCATTGATGAATATCCGCTGATCACTTTCTGGTATTTCAGCGATCAAATTCCCAATGATACACCCCTTGAAAATCTTGAGACGTTTTTCAGTCTTACCAACGGACATTTTATTGAATATCACTCATCACTGCAAGGCTATCCCTTCGATGAAAACCACTCCTGGTGGCGCAAAGCATCAATGGAAAGGCGCAACAACCCTACTCCGCTTAATTACCGGCCCGAGGCCAACAATTACATGCCTTATGATGAAGCCAGGATGAGAGGCATACAGATAAAACAACCTTTTGAGGGTGATGCAGGTAAAAACCAATTGATCTTCCACCTGCCGTCAGCCGGCTTATCCGACCTGATTTTCCGGTTTGCAGCTATCGATGAGGGAGCAGCAGAACAAATCCATGCAGAGTATTCTGTCGTGGCAGAAGCAACCCAATGGGTAACCGAAGGACTGGAGAACTCCGTTTTTGAGTTGTCTGATGAATACCAGCTATTTGAGTTGGATTTCAGAAACCTGGAAGAAGTAAATAACAACGAAGATTTTAAAATCCGTCTGCGGTTTGTATGTGATGATCCATATGCTGACGAGGGGCACAGGGTTACTTTCAATAATATTAAGTCTTGAAGGCATTGTTAGTGATCCCCCGGTAAATGTTGAACCGGCAGAAAACCCAATATTTACAATATATCCCAACCCGGTTGATGCAGGTATTGTAAATTTCAACATGCAGGCCGACATTTATCTTTTTGATCTCAATGGTCGGTTATTGCTCAGCAAAGCTGAGGCAAACAACATTGATGTTTCCCATCTCGCCAATGGATTATATATTATCAGAACGAGTCGGGGATTTACCCAACGCCTGATCATTATTAGCAACTGAATTTTTTTGTAATTGTAAAACATGTTGGTAAATACAGTTTCTTCATAACTTTACACCACAAAATATTTCAATTTTTTATATGCAATGACAAACACCTCTTGCCGGAATTATTTCAAAATTACCTTAACAATAATACTTGCTGCTTTCGTATTTACGTTTGCATGCGGCCAGAATATTGTCATTAATGAGTTTATGTCATCCAACTCCAGCACTCTGGCTGATGATGACGGAGATTTCGAAGACTGGATTGAGATTTACAATCCGGGCACTTCCAGCATTAACCTTGAAGGCTATGGATTATCAGATAATATTTCTGAGCCGTTCAGGTGGGCTTTCCCAGCTGTAAGCTTAGCACCAGGAGAGTTTCTGATTGTATGGGCATCAGGAAAAGACAGGCGGCAACCCGGCGATCCTTTGCATACAAATTTCTCCATCA
>SKSE01000009.1 GCA_007118135.1 Bacteroidales bacterium
TTGGGTTTCCGGTTCTGTTTTTTCATCATCCGCAATCTGTGCTAATGCTTCTTCTTCTGTTCTGGTCCTGAAGATGATAATGTAATTGTCAAGCACCCTGTAGTCAAGTGAATCATCATCAAGTATTATATCGAGAAGTTCAACTATTTTATAACTTCCTCTTCTTATTCTTACACTTTTATCATTATCAACAATCTGACTGTCGTAAATAAAGAAAAAACCGGTTTGGCGGCTTACCTGATTAAGAATCTGATAAATGGTATTATTTTGCCCCGGAAGTGAAACCTCTGTTTGGAGTTCATTGTCATATTGGGCAAAAACAGAATGATTCGAAAAAAGAGCAATCAAAACTAAGAACACAAGGCTAATTGTGAAAATATCCTTTGCTACTCTGTATTTCAAGTTGTTTTTCAATATTTTTTTCTGAATGTAATTACATTATTATCTGTGGCTGTATGCTCAATATCAAGCGAAATAGCAATAAGTTCACCAATAATATCGGGCGAGGTATCATAAAATGTAACCGTTAATTTTCGTTGATTCAACTCAGGATCTTCCACCATCAGTTGTACAGGATAGTTCTGATTGAGCACTAAAAGAATATTTTCAAGAGTTTCATCCTTAAACTGCATATGATTTTTTCTCCATGCAGTATTGTATGCATCGGCTGCAAAAGATTTTCCGGCAATTCCATTCTCAATTTCAAGCAATTCACCCTGCTCAAGAATAAAAAAGCTTCCTTGTCCATCTTTCAGATTTACTCTGACTTTACCTGTTTCAACAAATATTTCCATGGAATTCATGTCAAGCTCTTTCACATTAAATGAAGTACCTATCACCTCTATACCTGCTAGTGCAGTTTCAACGTAAAAAGGCTGGCTGGGATTGTAGCTTACATCAAAAAATGCCTCACCACTCATGGTGATTTTTCGCTGATGTTTCTCAAATTTTTCAGGAAAACTGATAACGGAGTTACTTGCCATATAAACCACGGAGCCGTCCATGAGTTTTTGAACCAGTGTAATATCGGCATCATCGGTTGATAACGTTAGAAGCTGCTCATCAGAACCCATGCCGGCAATGAACCATACTGCCAGGCTTATTGATACCACAAGAAGCACAGATGCGGCAATCTTCATCCATCCGGGGAAGCCTGTTTCAATCCTTTTTTGTGTTGTTAACAGCCCGTCATTATCAAGGCGATTGGTAAGTTTTTCCCATGCAGCATTTGTATCTGTTTCGGTATTGGAGGCAGCAGGGTTTAAATTTGCCCAGAACTTTTCCATGGTGTCAACCTCTGCTTTGAGGTGCGGATTTTGAGTAAGCTCCAGTTGAAATTGCTGAAGCTCATTCTGGTCCATTTCATTTGCAAGAAAACGGGCAATTTTCTCAAAATCAACATTATGTATATTAAGGGTCTTCATTTTTTTACTTGTTAACTGATCATTTTTTTAAATTGGCTACAGTGTATATCCCTGGTATTCTGATAATTTTGTTCTGAATGCTTTTAAAGCCTTTCCCATATCAGCTTCAACAGTTTTTACCGAAATGGAAAGCTTGCCGGCAATTTCTTTATAGGTTAATCCTTCAAACCGGTTCATTCTAAAAATCATGCTGCATCTCTGAGGCAGATTATCAAGAATATTTTCAATGATATTGCTCAACTCATTTTCTCCATATTCCGGAGAGAAACTATCTGTATTGTTTTTTGCAACAACACCACTGGCATAATTTTTCTTTACCGACTCATGCCTCAGATATTTTAGTGCATTGTTACGCACCGACTGATAGAAATAACTTTTCAATGAAAATTTAATATTCATCTGTTGCCGGTTTTTCCAGTACTGGTAAAAAAACTCCTGAACTATCTCCTCTGCAACATCCTTATCATTTACAATCTTTACAACAAAATGAACCAAAGGAGAATAATACTCCCTGAATATTTTTTCAAAGGCCTCAACATCATTGTTTTTGATTTTTATTTGCAGCCCACCGGTTCTCATTATTCTTTTAAACTGTTACAGATAAACCCGGGTGATAAAAGCACCCGGGTATCAGGTTTGTTAAAATCAAGTAATTTTCAGGACAATTTACTCAATATATTCAAACCTGGAATTAAATTCATCATTTATTTTGAACTTCTGATGCGCCGGTTAAGTTTCTCAATAGCTGATTCAATGGATTCTTCAGGCTCAATGTAATTGTAATCGCCCCAGAAATCGTCTTCAAAATATACGGGCACCATATCTGCAAGTATATTTCGGCGGCTAAAGGATTCTCTCATTGAGAAACGTTCTACGTTTTCTGTTGACCTTTCTGTAATGGCCATTTCAAACATTACATTATAGCGTGTTCTGAAAATTCTTCTTCTCCAGTCGGCAAAAAACTGAAGTTCTCCACGCAGGTAGTTAAGATGGTATTTCCCATCGATCTTCTTGTACCTGACCATATAACTTGTATTGTTTACAGCAAACCGAAGGTTAAAAGGTTTTCTTTGTATAAAGTTTCGTGCTGCTTTATCGCCATCTGATAAGTCTATGCTAAATTCCGCTGCAGCAATTGCCAGGTTATCTGATGATATATAAAACTTTCCGTAAAACAGTGAAAATGGTAATACTACTGCAGGCTCAAAACTTACCACATAATGTGTTTTTTCATCAATTTTTACCATATCCACAAATTCATAACGGTAAAAATCGATCATTTCTTTAGAAATAAGAATTCCGGGATTTTTCATTATATCCAGCATTATAGCAACGGTGGGCCCTCCCTGCAATTTAAGCAATAATGTATCGGCATCTTTAACATCTCCGCTTTTTCTTCCTCTGATAATTCTTACACGATCGCTTGATCCGCGTGAAGTATAGGGTGAGTGATAAATATCTACAAGGGCTTCGGAAATAGAAATATAATCGCGCCGCTGGCTGATGGCTTCGCGATAAAACCCTGTAAGATGGTAAGGCTCTGTAGGATAGTTTTCGCTAATCCGGTTAAGTGCTCCGGCAACTAAATCGCGCGGATCAAGCGGACGTACAAGTACTTCCTGAAGCTGAATAGAATGGGGTTCAAGCATAAAGTCGCTTGTTTTGCCCTGGAATTCCTGAATTGAAAAATCTGAAATACGATAACCTACGTGAGTTATTGAAAAATCAGTTACATCAAGGGTTTTTTGTACCTTAAGTGTGAAAAAACCATTAAGATTAGCTACAGTACCAATATGGGTACCTGGCAGAGATACGCTGGCAAACGCTACAGGCCTTCTGTTTCCTGCATCTCTTACAGTACCACTGATAGTGTAAAAGGATGCTGATTCGGCTTGTGATATGCCTTCAAATGAAAGGGCAAAAAACAAAATTGCCACAAACATTAACCGGAAGTTTTGAATCGATTTCATGGTAAAATATTTTAGATGTTTGTTAATGAGATTTATTTCTTTTACACCTTAGACCCCTGTAAAGGTATCATACCCTATTGTTTTTTTCTTAAAAATCCACATGCCTTGAAATCATTCAGGTTTGGGCAATTAAAACTTCAACCAGATTTTTAATCAACTCAAGAACAAACACTTAATTAATACATTCGTTCAATCGATATATTATCAATATCTCAATAAATTCGTTTTTTTTTGCTAATTTGGTTGCCATCTTAAGAAGAAAAGTAGTGGTCTGATTTTCTAACTAAAAACCTTCAGCTATGATACAGGAAAAACTTGTAGACCTGCTGGGCAACAGTATTCGCAAAAACTGGAGTGTGCCGGCAATGAGCAATTACAATGGTGAAAGTATTTCATATGGAGATGCAGCCCATAGAATTACACGTTTACATTTAATTTTTGATGCATGCCAGGTAAAAAAAGGTGAGAAAATTGCGTTGGTGGGAAAAAACTCCATAAACTGGGGAATTACCTACTTGTCAGTAGTAACCTATGGAGCAGTTGTGGTACCGGTTTTACCCGATTTCAAACCCAATGATATTCATCACATAGTAAATCATTCTGATGCACGGTTATTGTTTGTAGCAGATAATATCTATGAGAATCTTGCAAGGGATAAAATGAAAGAGGTGGAAAGCATTTTTTCACTTTCTGATTTTTCAGTTCTATGTGAATGTAAATCCAACAAAATCAGAAAAAAATTTGAGAATCTTGACGAGACATTCAATAAAAGATACCCTGACGGGCTCAATGCCACAAATTTCAGTTGGCCGGAAGTGGGAAATGAGAACCTGGCAGTTTTAAGCTATACTTCAGGCACAACGGGTTTCACCAAAGGTGTCATGCTTACTCACAACAATCTGGCGGCCAACGTAATATATGCAAATAAAAACATGCCGCTGGAGCCGGGCGATAAAATTGTATCCTTTCTCCCCCTCGCTCATGCCTATGGATGTACTTTTGAATTTCTATGGCCATTTAACCTGGGGTGCCATGTAACATTCCTGACCAAAACGCCTTCACCACAAATCATTCTCAAGGCTTTTGCCGAGATCAAACCCAGGCTGGTTCTGGCAGTTCCGTTGATTATGGAGAAGATCTACAAAAAACAAATCCTTCCCGTTATCAATAAATCAAGCATAAAAATGATGCTCAAATTGCCGGGACTCAATAAGGTGATTGAATCAAAGGTAAAACAAAAACTTATGGGTGCATTCGGAGGCAATTTTCATGAAGTGGTTATTGGCGGGGCGCCCCTAAGCAAGGAGGTTGAAGTATTTCTGAACAAAATAAAATTTCCCTATTCAATCGGTTATGGCATGACTGAATGCGCCCCTCTCATCAGCTATGCCAACTGGGACAAAACCCGACTGGGCTCAGCCGGTAAGGTAGTTGACAATATGGAAATTAAAATCGACTCGGCAGATCCTGAGAATATTGCCGGAGAAATCATGGTAAGGGGCGAGAACGTGATGAAAGGCTATTATAAGAATCCGGAAGCAACCAAAGCAACCATTGAACATGATGGCTGGATGCACACCGGCGACCTGGGACTGATTGATAAGGATGGCTTTGTTTTTATTAAAGGTCGCAATAAAAGTATGATACTGGGCTCATCGGGACATAATATTTATCCTGAAGAAATTGAAGCGCGATTCAATAATCTCGATTTTGTGCAGGAGTCATTAATAGTTGACAAGGATGGTCGACTTGTTGCTCTCATTTACCCCGATTATGAGATGGCTGACAAAAAAGGACTTTCCGAAAAGGATTTGAAAGATATTTTTGAAAAGCACAGAAAAAATCTCAATGAAATTATTCCTGCATACATGAGTGTAGCATCTACTCGCATTTTTGCCGAAGAGTTTGAAAAAACACCCAAAAAGAGCATTAAACGATTTCTTTACAACCAGATTGATTAAAAGAAAGACTGGTTTTATAAATACCTGCTTACATTTACCATTGGCGACAGGGCTTTGCCGTACAGGAGAAAATCTGCCATTTCTTTGGCATGGTAAGGCCCGTAAAGAACCCCCTTTGACCCCAGTCCATTGAAGATAAACAATTGCGGGAAACCGGGATGTGTACCCAAAATGGGCTTTCGGTCTTTAATAGATGGTCTGATGCCTGCCTGGTGCGAAATAACCTTAAAGGGTAAACTGATAATTGCATCAAGTTTTTGCAGAAGCTGCTGTTTGCCAGCTTCCGTGGGGTTATGGTCAATATTTTTCCGGTCGTATGTAGAACCCACCCTGAACCTGTCATTGCCCAGCGGCATAACAAAAACATCGCCTCTTACAATAAAGTCAGCAGGCAAACCGGGTGCTTCAATTTCCAGTATCTCTCCCTTGTTAAGAGTAAACCCCGCATTGCCAAACCAGGGATTATGTATCGCACCGGCACCTTCACAGAATATGATTTTTTCTGCCCTTATGCTGCCATTGACAATGATACTATCCTTTTGAAAATCAATACTTTTATAATCAAGTTTTTCCTCAATCAGAAGATTATTTTTCAGAAACCACTCCCCCATTTTTGCTGTGAGCATTTTGGTATCAACCCACCCCGAGGGTTCAATCACGGCACCGCAAAAACCCGCTTTTACTCCTGAAATATTCACCTGGTCAATAATTTCTTTTATAAAATTTCCTGCGGATGTTTCTTTTGCCTTTTGCCATTGATGTCTAACATCAGGACGAAAGAGTTTTAATGAAGGCGTAAGGTGAAGAAATCTGCCTGATGTTAAACTTTCCAGCGAATGATAGGTTCTGAAAAGAGACGGCAGATAATCATCAATCATTTCGGCCTTTTTCAGGGTACGAAATACGATAGGAATAAATGCACCACCGGCAACCTGCGAAGCGGAATAAGGTGAAAAAGCATCCATAATCAGGAATTCAGCTTTTCTTTCCATCAGCTCTGCTGCCAGCAAAGTACCTGCCAGTCCCTGTCCAATGATAAGATATTTGGTGGTTTTCAAAACTTTTAATCTCTGTATGGGTTACTAATGTATTTTAAAATTAGCACTAATTCATTAATAACTAATGTAACATCGATTTTTTGTAACTTTATATAAGGAGTGTCCCTCTAGACTATTATTTGGCGTTACACTTCAACGAGATTCCTCACTTCGTTCGGAATGACAGGTAATTACAA
>SKSE01000150.1 GCA_007118135.1 Bacteroidales bacterium
ATTGTAGTTAATCCTGTCAAAACTAAACATAGCACCTGTAAGTACCATTTGAGGAATAATCAGGAATGGAATAATAATATAAATTGTTACAGCCGAATTAAAAGCAGAGGAAATATTAAGCCCTATAACATTAGCAAGTGCTGAAACTGAAAAGAATATAATCCAGTACTCAAAATACATTCCTTTTATACTTAATACATTGTTTCCTACCCATATGAAAAGTAAGGCCTGAATAGCAGATATCATGAAGAGGATGCTCATTTTAGATAATAAATAGCTGCTTCTGCTTAAGTTAAGAAATGATTCGCGCCTTAGAATCTTGCGGTCTTTGAATATTTCTTCAGCACTTACTATCATGCCCGTAAAAAGTGCCACTATTGTGCAAATAAACATATAAGGCATAATATTGGCATTTTCTCTGAATAAATACACACCTGACTCGGGGTCGTTAATATACCTGATAATGTAAGCCAACAAAAAGGCCAGTACGGGGGCTTCAAGAAAATTTAGCAGGATGTATTGTTTATTGGAAAGTTTGGAATTCAAATCACGTCTGAAATAAATACTTGCCTGCCTAAACCACCCCTGTTTTACAAAAGTTTCCGGCAACTTAGGTATGCTTTTTTTTATTGCTTCCGGTTTAAAAAAGCTTTCAAAATGTTTTGCCCACTCATATGGCTGAACCTTTCTTGTGCCGGTTGACTTCCCATATTCATCAACAATTTGCGACTCGATGATATTGAAGATGGATTCCGGATTTACATTACCGCATTTAGGGCACTCACCAACATCGCTGTTAATCTGGTTGTCAATTTTTTTGAAATAAATAGAAGCTTCTACAGGGTTTCCATAATAAATTTGAACACCACCTTCATCAAGAATAATAACCTTATCAAACATCTTAAATATTTCTGATGAAGGTTGGTGAATTACAACAAAAATCAGCTTTCCCCTTAGCGTCAACTCTCTCAATAACTCCATTACATTTTCAGAATCACGTGAAGAAAGTCCCGATGTGGGCTCATCCACAAACAGTACAGATGGTTCGCGAATCAGTTCCAATCCAATATTTAGTCTTTTTCTCTGCCCGCCACTAATCTTCTTATTCATAAGATTGCCTACTTTGAGGTCTCTTATCTGAAACAGTCCAAGGCTGGTAAGGATGTTGTCGACTTTATCAGCGATGTGCGATGGTTTTTGATCCCTGAATACGAGCATTGCGCTGTAATAGAGGTTTTCGTAAACAGTAAGTTCTTCTATTAACAAGTCGTCCTGAGGGATATAGCCAATTATTTCCTTAACTTTCTTTTTTTCTGAATGAAGGTTAGTATTGTTGATAATCACTTTACCGTTTGAGGGGTTTTCTATTCCCGATAATACATTGAGCAATGTGGTTTTACCTGAACCGCTACTACCCATTATTGCTACCATTTTACCTGAACTTTCAAACAGATTTATATTTTCAAGACCTTTGACTCCATTGGAAAAGGTATAGTCAACATTTTCAACTTTAAAAAAGATATTGGTTTCAGCAGTATCAGAAATAAATTTAGCAGCAACGTCGGTATAAAAAACCGGTTTACCTGTGGGTTGTTTTATAACAGAACCAGTGGCAAAATTGTATATCCTGTTTGTTTTTAAGGGAAGGCCATTAATAAATAATTCACTCTTACCGGTATACTTAACAAAATAAAGATCAACACTCTGTACCCTTAAGATGATGATTTTACCATCGAGATATGGTGTATGAATAAAATGAGCGTTTATATTAGATGTGGTATGCGACTGAGAAATGAGTATTTCAGGAATGTCGAGCTCATCTGATTTATCTCTTATCACGAAGCATGATATGGCTTTGTATTCCTGCCTGCTTATATTGAAAACTTCAGCCGTAGTGTCAATAATTGCCATTCTTTGATGAGTAAAATTCTTATCAGAATTTATCAATTCCAGCAATCTGACTATTACTACCACTTTTTGTTTTTGAGTCAGGGTTCTGTTGATTTTTTTTGCTATCCCAAGTGTTTTTACAGAATCTTTAACTGAAGTTAGTTTTACTTCAGTACGATCTTTCTCTTCACTGCTTTTTCCATCATGAGCAACATAATCATCAAACAGATTTAAGTATTCGCTTACAGCTATTTCGCTGAGTTGCTGTTTAAGAAAACCTTCCACAAAATCTCTTTCCCGCGACGACAACCCAACGTCCTGCCTTGCAATGATTGCAAAGAGTTGCATGAGAGCTTTGAGGATTTTTTCACTCATAATGATTGAGTTTTAATTAATGCACAGATATTTAATAGCTATGCATTTCGTAAGGTATATTTACAATTTCAAAATATTCTACACCGGCATCAGCCATGTCTTCATCATCTTTATGATAAAACCATTTTACAATTACATCTTTACCTTCATTTGAAAGATGCTCGAAATAAATCAATATATCAAGTATGATTTTCGAAGATGCTGTGTTAAAATAGTCAAGCTTGAAAATCACTTCTGACCGGGAATTCGGCGATTTTATGTAATCTTCTAACCAGCGCAAAACCGGTGCATAGAAACTCAGAACGTCTTCAGGCAATGATCTGCCGGAAAACTCAATGAGTCCTTTTGTTGCATCAAGAATTACATCAGGAGTATCTTCAGTTCCTCTTATTTTTATGGGTTTCATACTTTTTTATTTTGGCTTTTTATTTTCTTGAAATTTTAGTTCTCAGTGTATAAAATGATTTTTTTTCATCAATTTTAATAAAACTATAATCAAGCTTTTCGCCAGTTTTTCGGGCTATATCTATCAATCCAAGTCCTGCTCCACCTTTTTCAGATAATGTGCCTTCGCGCATTTGCTTTTTATAAAGTTCTTTTAATCCATCCCGGTCAAGATTATTAATATTATCAAGGAAGGCTTCAAGTTCAGGAACGCTTGAATTATCAATGACATTCCCGGTGAGTATATGATAGTCTTCGTTGTCAGGTCCAACCCTTCCAATGATAAAAATGCCATTACCGGCATATCCTTTATTCTTTAGTATCTTTACATCTTCTGCATGCTTACTGAGATTCTGGAGACATTCCACCATAACATGAAAGACCTTCTTTTTCATGTTTGTATCTTCACTGTAGCTGTCCATTTTGTTCTCAGCAAGCGACGTAAATGCTTTGGTTATCTGATGAGTTATTTCACCCTCATAAACAAGAGTAAAATTATTGCCAAGCATTTCTTTATGAAAACTGTAAACAAGTTCTTTATAATCAAATTTTTTCATTATAAGATTTATTAATTATTGAGTTGGTTTAAGGTTAATATGTATTTTTATGTTCCTTTTGATTAAAGCAAAAAATTAGTGTTTTTCATAAACGGATACCAATTAGCAAAACATCATCTATCTGGGTGCCTTTTCCTAACCAGTTTTTATAATCTTTATTAAATAATTCATACATTTCTTTCATAGACTTTGCATGGTTTTTTACTATCATTTGTTTGATTCTCTTCGGAAAGTATTTATTTCCATTCGGACCACCAAACTGATCGGGTAATCCATCTGAAAACAGATAAATGCAATCATTATCAGATACTTTAATTTTATAATTTGTAAACTCAGGTTCTGGTCTGCCTGGAACTGCTATTCCACCTATGGCAGATCTTGTTCCTTTGTATTCAAATAATTTACCTTCATGAACATGATAAAGGGGTCTGTGTGCTCCGGAGAACTCCATATGCCTGTTTTTAGCATTGATTTTGCAGAGTGCTACGTCCATACCATCTCTTGCACTTAAGCCGCCCATATCCTGACGAAGCGTTTGTTTTACACCTTTATGCATTTCATGCAAAATTTGGTCAGGGCTAAGGTTATTTGGCTGACTAACAATTTGGTTTAAAATAAAATAGCCAATAAGTGAAAGCATTGCACCTGGAACTCCATGACCGGTGCAATCAATCGCAGCTATGTAAATATCATCACCCTTTTTGTAAAGCCAGGGAAAATCACCACTCACAATATCACGGGGTAAATAAAACATAAATGAATCGGGGAAGCATTGTTTCATAAGCCTTTGACTTGGCATAATTGAATTTTGCAGTCGAAAAGCATAATTGATACTGTCGGTTATTTTCGCATTTTTTCGCTTAATCTCCTCTTGTATTTCTTTTAGTTCGCTAATGTCATGAAGTTTAAATAATATCGTTTCAAGTCGGTTATCATCAGCAAATTCAGGGATTGCATTAAGGCTCATTATCTTATTCCCCAATAATGATTTAATTGATATTTCACGGTTGAGGTTTTTCCGGGTTTTTTTTATATTTTCTGTAATGTCAGTTATTTCGCGGGCTAATTCATTTTGCAATCCAATTTCCGAAACTTTTTTTCCAATTGCTACTTCACTTTTTATTCCCAAATAGGTTTCAAGTGCCGGGTTGGCATAAAATAAGTTATTACAGATATCAATACGCAATATGATATCAGGAGAGTTATCTGAAAGGGTTTGCATTTGTCCTCTCATTCTTTGTTCTTTTTCGGCTCTTTTTCTTTCGGTAATGTCACTTGTATTGAGAATAAGACCATTTATTGCATTATCGAAAAGGAGGTTTCGACCGGTTGTTTCCAGGAATATTTTTGTGCCACTTTTATGTTTAAAAGTATATTGAACGGTTTGTGTTTTACCCGGAAACCTGAGCAATTCATCAAACAAGCTGTCAATTATACTTTTACCGGTATCTGACATTTGGCCAATATCTTTGCCCTCAAATATTTCTTCTTCCGAATAACCCAGAATATTTCTTGAAGATGGGCTAACATATTTTAATTTTTTATCCTGGTCATAAATTGAAATCAACTCGGTTGAATTCTCCAGAAGTGAATAAAGCCTTTTTCTGTTCTGGTTAACTTCCTGGATTTTTTCTTCGAGATGTGCGTTGGTTTTTTCAAGTTCGTCTTGTGTAACGCACATTTCTTCAGCATTTTGCCGAAGTTGTTCTTCATTCTGTTGCAACTCCTCGGTCATGGTTTGTGACTCATAAAGGAGTTTTTCAGTTTTTTCAGTGATTTTAAGACTGAAAACGTTACGCGCTACAATTTCTGCAATGGCTTTAATAAATTTTATTTCATAACTTTTAAAATCTCTTACAGAAGCGAATTCCATTGCTCCCTGAAGTTTTTCCTCCATAAACATAGGAACTATCAGGAGGCTATGGGGTTTTTTGTCACCTATTAATCCTGAACTGATACTTACATAATCCTCAGGTATTTCAGTACGGTAAATGATATCTTTCTCTATAGCAGCCTGGCCAACAAGGCCTTCTCCAACTGATACTTCATTATTCAAATGTTTTCTGCGATTGTAGGCGTAAGATGCTGTAACTTTTAGCTTGCGAATTTCTTCATCATAGATGTAAAATATCCCTTGAATAATTCCCACATATTGGATTAAAGTTTGCAGTACTTCAAAAGATAGTTTATCAAGGTCGTTATGCAATCGTAAAATTTGGTTTATCTTGTCTTTGCCAACCATCTCCCAGGTCTGAAGAGAATCTTTCTCTTGGTTTTGCTTTAATTTATCCCTGAGGTTTTTCAAACTATTAGCCAAAGCATCTGAATTCTGGGTTACTTCAAAATCAACATCATAGTTGCCATCGCCTATTTGCTCGGCAAAAAATGCCAATTGTCCGGTGTTGTATTCTTTTTTACTTAGTTTCTGTCGTAACTCATCAATTAATTCTTGTTGGCTTTCAATGTATTTATAAAAAAATCTTGCAGTTATTGCTAAGAATACCGGAAAAATCAAAACAACTAACAGTAAAGGGTTTTGCAAATGCATAAAGCGAATAGAATTAAAGCTAAGTCCCAATCCCATTCGATCTGATTCTAATACCCAGATAAGCAAAAGAAAGAAAAGCCCTGCAAAGAAAGAATACAGAACAAATTGTCTTTTGCTGACCATTTCAGATAAAACTAACTGCTTAAAATTCATTGCCTTAGCATGGTATTCAAATAAGTATATTTATTGTTTTATAACTCATAGTGGCAAAAATACGTTTTAAAGAATATGAAAATCCCTGTGTTTTACGCATTTTTAGCAAGTTTGAGCTATGAAATAAAATGAGATGATATAATCGCAGAAATACTTTCAAGTAAATCTATATCCTTCTTTTCAAAGGGTTTAAAAGATGCCATCTCCAAAACTGCGAAAACATCTCCTTTTTTATCCTTCCAAGGTATAATCAATAAATAACCCGGATCAGACCTACCTAATCCGGTTTTTACGCTTAAAAAGCCTTCAGGAAGATTATCAAGATAGATGTTTTTACCGGTCTGTCCTGCCTGTCCAATTAACCCTTCGCCCAAATCAAATTCAACTAATTCATTTTCATGCACATAAATCGCATAAGTAGCCAATAATTTGAATTTAGTCTTTCCATCAGCAGTTAGTTCCTTGATAAATATTTCAGCCTGTGTGAGTTCGAAAATTTTGGAAATACAACTAAGAACATTTTCACCAATATGTCTTATGTTATTTTCTGATTCACCAGGAATTTCTTTCTTAATACTATCAAATAATTTTTCTTTGTCTG
>SKSE01000304.1 GCA_007118135.1 Bacteroidales bacterium
GCTTCAATATTTCCGTTGCATCAGGCATTAAACAGGTTGATGAAGATACCGGAAAACAGATAATTGCATCAAGCCTTATTCTGGATTACGGCTATATGCTCTTACCTGCATTGAATACAGGCCTGGGTGTAGGTTTTTATTATAATGATACCTGGGCATACCCACGTTTTAATAGTGCTTTAGATGAGGGTAATCCACCGTTTCCCTTCCAGTCAGCCCTGCATTTGGTGTTGGAGCTGGAAAAAAAACCATTGGCCGTAATCCTCAATCCCGGATTTTACATTTACCGGCCCACGGATGAAATTCCATGGTTCACCGGCCGACTGGGCTTCAGGTATTATTTCAGAAACAATATATCTTTGATGTTTGGTATCAAACACCACTGGTTTGCCCTGGCCGACTATTTTGAATGGGGAGTAGGGTATAGGTTTGTGAGGTGAAAGATAACAGATGCTTTGATTTTAAACATCTTCCATTGACCGAAGCTTCGACGCTTTCGATAGACATTACTAATGTCATTGTGCTCCTGCCTATGTTTCTCGCTTTCCGAACACATCAGGGCCTTGAGCTTTAAAATCTTCTTTAGAACATTCTCTTAATAAACTATATCTAATAAAATATTTGTAACTTGTTCCCGTGTAAAGTTTAGTTTTTTCATATTTCTAAATTTTAAAGTTTTCCTACTTCAAATTTAGAAAAGACTCACTTTAAACACTTTTGGGACAATATCAAAAAATACAATCAATGATGTTTTATCTCTTACGATTATCTTTTATCATTCTACTTTCTCTTTCATTTATAAAATCCTATTCGCAAAGCATACCCGCTGAATTACTATATCTTGACTCAAAAAGGGATTTTTTAGATGATTTTTCTAAAAAAACATCGGAGGATTATAAACTTAATATAACCAAGGCACTTGAGTTAGCTGTTGATAAGGGCTGGGAAGTTTTTCAAGTTTTTGACGATGGAACTATTGTATCACTTCAGGGCGTTGATATTTCAGGTTTTCCAATTTATTATACAACACACAACGTAAATGCCGCTGCGACTATTGGAACAAACAAACTTTGGCCTGGGGGAGCGCTAAATTTAAATCTGAGTGCTTCTTCCAACTTTTTACATGGCAGACTCGGTATGTGGGATGGGGGAAGGGTAAGACTTACCCATCAGGAATTTATGGGAAGGGTTGTAGCTGTAGATAATTCATCAAGTATCAGTTCTCATGCCACACATGTTGCAGGTACCCTTATCGCAGCAGGAATTAACCCTGATGCTATTGGGATGTCGTTTAATAGCCAAATTTTAAAGTCGTGGGATTTTAGCAATGATGTTTCTGAGATGGCATCTGCTTCTTCTGATCTGCTGGTGTCAAACCATTCCTATGGGGTAATAGCAGGATGGAGATACAACTCATCAAGAGCAGGAACTTTAGAAGACCCAAATTGGGAATGGTGGGGAGATCCAAATATTAGCACCTACGAAGATTTTAAATTTGGGTATTATAATAGTAAGGCTAGCGACTGGGATATTATTTCCTATAACTCTCCTTACTACTTAATAGTTAATTCGGCAGGAAACAATAGGAATAGCAATGGTCCAGATATAGGAATGCCCTATTGGACGAGAACTAGCACAGGTTCCTGGCAATTAGTTAGCGAGAGGGTAGAAGGAGCGGTTTCAAGTAACGATTCGTATGGAATCCTATCCACCTATGCAAATGCAAAAAATATCCTTTTGGTTGGGGCTGTAAGCACAATTCCGGATGGGTATTCTAATCCTGATGATGTACTAATGTCAGATTTTAGTAGTTGGGGGCCAACAGACGATGGAAGAATTAAGCCTGATGTAGTGGCAGATGGAATAAATTTACTTTCTGCAGGGAACACAAATACTACATACAGAACTGCTAGTGGTACATCCATGTCTGCCCCAAATGCATCGGGTTC
The DNA here is from genome assembly GCA_007118135.1 of Bacteroidales bacterium. Lineage (GTDB taxonomy): Bacteria > Bacteroidota > Bacteroidia > Bacteroidales > UBA7960 > SKVR01. Next base: position 1,950 of record SKSE01000304.1, read on the forward strand.
CATTTTTCTTCTACAGGAACTTTACTACCAACAACATGGTGTTTATATGTTAGCATCAACGCTAAGAGGGTTAATCTGTCATACTGCTAACGATGCAGGGAATCCTGGTCCAGACTATAGTTTTGGATGGGGGCTTGTGAATATGGAGGGTGCAGCTAATGTTATTTCAAATATCAATGCAAGTAATCATGTAGAAGAAATTCTCCTGAATAATGGAGAGGAAATTACAAGGGATTTTGTTGCTACGGGTATAGATGAAATGAAAGTGACAATTAGTTGGACAGACCCCCCTGGGACTCCAATTAGTTATGGACCTGATATGCTAAATAATCGAACACCAATGCTCGTTAATGACCTCGATTTAAGGGTGAGCGACGGTGAAACTATTTTTATGCCTTGGGTGTTAGATGTTGAAAACCCATCTGAAAACGCTACAACCGGTGATAATTTAGTTGACAATATTGAACAGGTACTTATTGAGAATACAGAGCCGGGAAAAACTTATACAGTGACCATATCGCATAAAGGAGAATTGGCAAATTCTAATCAAGTCTTTTCCTTGATTGTATCAGGGGCTGGGGGAGTAGCAGCTTGTCCTTCATACGCGCTTGATGATAATAATTCAAGGATTGATGGTTTTGAGTTCAATACAATTAGCAATCGCACAGATGATGGTTGTCATTCGTATAGAGATTTTAGCAATATGGTAACATCAGTAAATATTGGATCAACTTATTCCTTTAGTGTTGATGTTGGTACTTGTAATGAAGAAACAGACCGAATTGTTAAAATTTATGTTGATTGGAATTCGGATGGGTTTTTTAATGAAGATGAACTTGTTGCAGTATCTGAAATTATATCTACATCTGGGGCATTTGATGGTGAAATATCTGTTCCTGGCTGGCTTACTCCAGGACAACATGGTAGAATTAGGATTGTTTTGGTTGAGACAGACAACGCTGATGATATTGCCGGATGTGGATTATATGGTGCTGGAGAAACACAAGATTATATGTTAGCCTTCAACCACCCCAAGATAGATTTGGGCATAGAACAAATTATTTACCCAAATGGAGATAGCCATTGTCCCGTTGATTCGAAGTGGATTGAATTGATGGTGAGAAATTATGGATTAGAACCCATTGAAAGTTTTAAGATTAATGCATATATAATTGTTGATAATAATGTGGTGCACACTGTAGCAAAGGAGTTTGAACATACTGTCTTGCCATTCTCCACAAGCATAATTCAAATCAATACAAACTACAAAACAGAACCCAATCAGGCTTATAACATCCTTTGTGTAATTGACCTTAATGAGGATGATAATCCATACAATGACACAATAGAAACATCATTTACCACTTTGCCTCTTGAAAGCATAACCTATTCAAATGTTTCCATGTGCTTTGGCGACACTACTTTAACGGTCCAGGCAAAATCGGATGGTGTTAATTTTTGGTACGATAGCCAGTTTGGAGACCTGGTTGGGGTTGGTGATAGCTTGAAAATGCCCATTTTGCCTGATGGGAATAATTATTTTGTTAATGTTAATGATTTAAACAATACGATTGGTCCTGAAAGCAAGAATAGCAGTCCCTGGACCGGAGGTACTTATACTCAAGCCATAGTTAATAAAAAGATTACTGCTCATGTTCCAATTGTAATTAAGTCCGCAAAATTATATATTGGTTGGCCGGGTAGGGTCAACTTCTGGATTGAAGATAGCAACGGTAATACAATCTCAAATAAAACTTTATATGTAGATGCCACTAGAAACCCCGCCTCAATTATCCTGGGAGCACCTGACGACCCTTCGGATGAAGGAGAAGAGTACTTTTTGAACCTTCAGATCCCAGAGCCAGGAGAATATTTCCTAAAAGTTTCCTATGTGGATGGAGTAACCCTTTTCAGAAATAATAGCAGTTCTTCAAATCCCTATCCTTATGAGATAGCCGGGGTTGTTGAAATAGAAAGCCCAAATGAAAATGCTTACTATTGGCTTTATGATATTAAAGTGACTAGTTTGGGTTGTAGGGGAGAACGCCTTGAAACTCCAACAATTGTTAACCCAATTCCCATTGTAGATATTTTATCATCTCAAATCTCTGATACAATAATTGCTTTAGATGCAGGTAATTCAGATAATGCATTTTATTGGTCAACAGGTGAAACAACGCAATCAATTCAAGTACACGAGTCTGGAATCTATTCGGTTTGGGTCACAAATCAGTATGGATGTGTTGCTTCAGATTCAGTTGAAGTGGAAATTGACCCACTAACTCCATTTTATCCCATCTCAATCTTTCCAAACCCTGTATCAAATTTGTTAAATGTTGTTTCTGAGAGAAAGGTGTTTGTGGAACTATTCAACCTAAGAGGCAGCCTGGTTAATAGATGTTACACTCTTGCAAATCACCATAAACTTGATGTTTCAAATCTTCCTGCCTCTTTTTACTTTGTTAAAATCTTTTCTGTTGATAGGTCTTTCAGTAGAACATTTAAGATAATTGTTATCAAGGATAAATAGTTTCTTTACCATTGTATCCCATAAAATCTATTTGACTTTTTCAAGGCAATGCTGGTCAACCAGGTGGCGGCTGTAATTTCTGCCGTTTTAATTATGAGGAGTTTGCAAATTTTCACACCTTAGATGCATATCCAGCCATCTTTCTATCTCCCATGCTTGATGTAGAATTGATTGCCTGGAATGGTAGTTGTGACCTTCAAGTGGTAGCATTACCAATCGAGCCTTACCTCCTAGTCCATTAATGGCCCCAAACATCCTTTCGCTTTGCATTGGAAATGTACCACTGTTTTGATCATCTTCACCATGAATTAAAAGTACGGGTTCCTTAATTCTGTCAGCATACATAAAAGGCGACATTCTTAAATAGACGTCAGGAGCTTCCCAAAGCGTTCTGTTTTCAAGTTGAAATCCAAAAGGCGTTAACGTACGATTATATGCGCCACTTCGAGCAATTCCTGCTGCAAAAAGATCGCTATGTGCAAGAAGATTCATGGCCATAAATGCACCATAGGAGTGACCTCCAATTGCGATTCTATTTCGATCTGCAATCTCTTTCTTGTCGAGGTAGTTTATTGCGGCCTGGGCATTGGCCACTATCTGCTCAACAAATGTGTCGTTAGGTAGTATACTGTCGTTGCCAATAACAGGCATTGTTATCCTTTCAAGCACTGCATATCCTTTTACAACCCATAGAACGGGCGATTGGCGTGATGGCCTAATGAATCTGTAGGGAGAACTGGTTACTTGTCCTGCAATATCCGCATCCAGGTACTCCCTTGGGTATGCCCACATTAGAACAGGTAGCCTATTAGAACCTTTCTCATAACCCGATGGTAAATACAAGGTGGCAGAGAGTTCAACCCCATCCGCCCTTTGGTAACGAATAAGTTCCTTGTGCACGTTCTTTAGTTGAGGTAGAGGATGAGGAAAGTTAGTGAATGCTTTGGTTTTACCGTTGGTAATGTTTCTAAGGTGATAGTTAGGTTGCTCAGTTTCGGCTTCTCTGCGTGTAAGGATTGTATTCACTGAGTTATCCATTATATCAACAACCCACTCGTAATAAGGGGATTCACACTGCCAAATCCTTTTTCTTGCAAGTGTTGATATATTTAACTCATCTAAAAATGGCATATTCCCCATTGGTGATGCTCCTTGCCCAGAAAGATAAAGCTTAGTGCGCGATTCGTTTGTAAAAAGTACAGAATACCCCGTGCCATTTTCCTTAGTTAGGAAATTGCCAGGGTTTTCGTAAGCGTCTTGCGTTGAGCCTTCCCAAAATAATTGCCTGGAACTAGTTGGATTTGATGGATTGAAAAAATGGTGCTTAACCCTTCTGCTTCTTCTCCACTCTTCAGAGATAATGGCAAAATCATCCCAACCCCATACAATACCTGAGTATCGATAGCTTGTATGGGCTATTTCATTTGGCTCTCCATTGAAAGGGTAATCCAAAGAGTAAACAATATCACGAATATCAATTTCGTTTCTATAATCTCCTCCATCTTGAGCTTCTACCCAAACAACTGTGGCAGGTTTATCGTTTCGCCACTGAAAACTTCTTGGTCCAGGTCTCACAGATCCTGCCCCTGATGGTATTATTTCAGCTAAAGGCATTTCAGCAAGGTTTCTAACGAATTCGCCCTCCGAGGTCCAAATATCAATAATGTGAGCAAACCTGGTGTGTCTGACTATATACGAGAAAGGGGGATTAAGGTACCTTACCCTAATATATTTTCCATTTGGTGATGGCCAGAAACTAGTATAAAGAGCGGGTTTGCCTATAGCCTTTGGTTGTGAGCCTTCTTCGGCCAACATGATTATCGTTGTGCAGTATTTTATAAACAATTCTTCATCAGCCGGACTTCTAAGTAAGTTTTGATAGGTTCTAACTGTTATTTTTTCTCCTGTAGATTCTTGAATAACCGGGCCTTGGGGTATTTCTTTTTCTGTTGATATTGCTTCTCTTGGGTAATAGGATTTTGCAAACAGTATACTTTTGCTATTCGGCATCCAATTGATAGTGGTGAAAAGTAATGCATCATTCAGATTAGCTGCCCATTTTTTTGCCCTCCCGTTATCCGTAGATGCAACCCACAATTGGATATCATTTTTAAGGTAAATAACCATTGCTAGTTTACTTCCATCGGGCGACCATTTATATGATTCTATTTTTCCATTATCGGGTATACCTGAAATCTCAATTTCATTATTTGTTTCAACTTCCTTAATTACCAATCTTTTTGAGAACCTGGGTCGACTTTTCCCAAGGTTTTTGGGGTTGAAAGTAATCCCCGCAAGACCCAATTCCACCTGTGACAAATCCTTTATATCAGGCATTACATAGGGCGTTCTAAATAAAACATGGGTTTTGCCCGGGTTAACAGATGCAGAGGGAGTGCTTTCTGCCTCAATAATTTCAATAATTTTTTTTGATGGTTTCATGTAAACACCATCATTTTGTGCTTTAAGAATGATTATGGAAAAGAGGAGAAAAAAGATTAAAGCCTGGATTCTACACATGGGTTGCCTATTGTTATTTATTTATATTACCCTTTTAGCTTTAAGAAGTAAATTAAAAGCCCTGAATGCTCAGGGCTTTTAATTATGATTTATGGATGAAATCGATTAGCTTCTATTTTTTAATACAGCGAATAGGTTGCCCTACATTCTTGTTAAAGCTCGCTTTTGTAACTTCATTATCGGAGTGGTTAAGCCTGCGGAATATTGCTGTATGAATAGGATTACCATCTTCATCAGTATTTCCTACAGATGTCCACCAGTATCCTCTTGCTGCCAACCAGCTCGAATTGCCTGATCCACTTAAAATATAGCCAGAGCTGATAAAACCTAAACCTGTTCTATCATCGCCATAATGGTCTTCATCTGCTCGCCACCTCGGGTGTTCTTCAGTATCACAATCGCCACCAAGTGGAGAATCAATCTGTCGGCACGATTTTACTGCCATAGCAACATTCATTTCTGTAAGATCATCTTCGGTTGCAATCAGATAGTCAAATAGTTGGTTCCATTCAGTTGTATCAGGTACTGCCCATCCTGCGGGACACAGATTTCCTGTTTCAACGGCATACCAATTGTAATGCAGCCCGTAGGCGTCAATTACTTCTTGTTCCGATTCAAGACCTTCTGCTGAAGAATGTTCAAAATTGTAAACGGTATAGGCAGGTATTGGATTTTCAGCGTCTGTATTGTCGGCCCAAGCTTCTCCACCTGCTATGTGTGAAATAGGATCGCCATTGTTGAAATTGGTAACCCTAAGATTTTCTGCCATCCACTCCTGATTGCCAATGATAACCGTAGCGTATACATTTCCATCAATATCTACAACCTCTCCGTCCTTAAGAGTTGTAAATTCAACCTGCTCACCATATCCTGTACCAGCCTCATTGGTTGCGTAAGCACGGATGTAGTAGGTAGTGTTCGATTCTAATTCTGTCAGGTTGCTAATAAATTCGCCAAGACCATCACCATCAACAGTTTTCGAATCATCGACTGTTGGATTCTCCGATGTGCTCCAGCAAATACCCCTGGCAGTTACAGTTGCACCACCATCTGAAACTACTTCGCCTCCTGAGACAGCGGTGTTTCTATCTACTTCTGTAACGGCCGCAGTGGTGACAGTTGGAGCGCTAGCACCAGTGAGCGTTGTGAATTCAATTTGATTCCCATACCCTGTACCTGCCTCACTTGTTGCATAGGCACGTACGTAGTATTTTGTTTCGGGCTCAAGCCCTGTAATGGTACTAGTGAAAGGCCCTGCACCAGCACCGTCTGTTGTTTTGCTGTCGGATATGGTTGGGTTAGGATCAGTACTCCACACAACACCTCGTGATGTCACAGGATCGCTTCCGCTATCTGTAACGGTACCACCAGAGTTTGCACCTGTTGAAGTGATTTCAGTTGCATTGGTTGTTGTTACAGTAGGTTCCTCTTTGTCTTCTCTACATCCTATGGCAATAAACATGATCATTGCCATCAATGTAGAAATTAATAGAATTGACTTTTTTCTTTTCATTTTAATTAGGGATTTTGGTTAGTAATTGTATTTGTTTAAAGTTGGTGAAATTCAGTTATTAAAACTTTCTTGTTTTATCTGATTTAGTTAATCGTTTTGAATTATAAGAGGGTTAGCATTTATTTCAGCTCTCGGAATTCTATACTGCCATAAAATGTCGTTTATTGGAATTTCCCAAGTTGTTGTAACTGTAGCATGGCTTTCAGGATCCCTTTCTAATGCCAGGTTAAGTCTCTTAAGGTCTAGCCACCTAAATCCTTCTCCCCACAGTTCAATTCTTCGATGAGTTAGTATTTCTTCAATAAGGTCATCTCCAGATTTGGTTGATAATTCGTAATCACTGTCTCTTGTAGAAATTAAATCATACAAGACACTTCTTGCTTCACCTTCAATTCCAGCCCGGGCAAGTGCCTCGGCTTCAATTAAGTACATTTCGGCTGTGCGCATGTAACACAAGTCGCCTCGACCACTCGCTTCGTCGGGAGCCATAATTTTGAAGCTCATGTATTGAACAGCAGTGTAACTTGTGTTTGGTTGTCTTTCGCGAGCCTCCTCATCGGAAGAAGCGAACCATTGCTTTCGTAAATCAGTATCAGAAATTTTTTCGTAAAGGTTTCCACAAATCTTTTTAGGATTGTTTCTTACGTTGGTTGAGTTTCTGTTCCAGGACATATAGGAGAAGAAAGACGAGAAGGCGTATGTATGTTCTTGAGTAATATGGCTAACCCACATGAATTCAGGGTTGTCCTTGTTGTTAAATCCACTTAAAAGTTCGTCCTCATCCATAAGGGGCCAATTCTGCCTTGCTTCGTTTGCAAGTTGAGCGGCTCTTTCCCAATTTCCCTGGGTCAATGCGACCCTTGCCTTCATTCCCTTGGCTACATCAATTGTTATATGAGATTTTGGAGTCTCGGTAGAGAATGGGATGTGGTTTTTGTTTTTGAGAAGTTCAATAGCATTGGTTAAATCAATGTTGATTTGTTCGTAAACGTTTTCTACTGTTTCACGAGGAAATCCTTGAGTTGTAGGAGCTAATACAAGGGGAACTCCTAGTTGGTTATTAGGCTTTGCGTTCCAATCGTACCGTTTTGCATAGGCTTGAACAAGTTGGTGGTAAGCCCAAGCTCTATAGGCTAGTGCCTGACCCTTAATGAATTCTTTGTCGTATGTTGGTCCTTCAGCATCACCAATGTATTTAATGATCATGTTTGCATTTGCAATGATTGTGTAAAAGAAGCGATAAGGGTATATTGTGTATGTTCCACTTTCATTCCTATGGCTAATCCAATTGTGTACGCCGATAAACCAATTTCCCCCTGTATCATGATTCACAAGATCTTCTCCCATCATTTCGTGCATAATTAGGTTTCCACCATGTCCAGCGTGAGAGCTGTGTCCACCACCAGGTCGTTGATTCATGTACATGAATCTATGAATTCCACTTAATGCGGGCCATGCATTGTTTGTGTTAGTAAAAACATCCGCTTCAGATATTGCTTCGGTTGGGTCTAGATCAAGATAATCGTCGCTGCATGACAGCATGAATATCCCTAAACCAACTAGCACAATTATTTTTATAATCAAACTTTTCATATCTGTTCCTGTTACTAAAATGACAAGTTAATTCCCAGAGTAAAAATTCTGGAAGGGCTGTAATCATTTGATGTAACCCCAGCAAAACTTTGCTGAACATTCATTCCCTTCCTTTTGCTAATTAGGAATAAGTTTTCAGCCGTTACGTATACCCGAATATTATTGGCATTAATTCTACTCGCCAGGTTTTCAGGTACCGTGTAGGTTAGATTGATTGATCTTAGGCTAAGGAATGATCCATCTATTAACCACCGCGAAGAGATTGCATTATTATCGTCAGTTTTCGTTGGATCAAGCCTTGGAACGTCAGTTCTTTGCCCTGGCTCTGTCCAGGCATTCATAAGATCTGTGTGCATTGATCTGCCCCAGTTATCGTAAGTCATTAATCCTCTGTAAACGGCATCATATATCCTACCACCCACCTGATATGTCATGAGTATTGAGAGTTCCCAATTTTTATAAGCACCCGTGTTACTAATGCCTCCTACAAGGTTGGGAATAGCAGAACCTGAATAACCGTATCGGGCGTTTGCCTGAGATGTGGTTAAGGTATCATTTCCAATTACTCTTATATCGGGTCTGTCAATGTCTGTATTTTCTGCGTGGTATAAAGAGAGTCCGTCTTCTGGATCAACTCCATACCATTGCCTTAGCCAAAAATCGTACATAGAGCGTCCTTCCATTAATTTTCTTGTACCTAAGGTAATTGCGTCGTCAGGGCCACCAGGCATTTTTGTGATTTTATTCCTTACGGTAGTAGCGTTTAGGTCGATAGTCCAGATAAAATCATTGTTTTCAATAATATCTGTTGCCACACGCAATTCAATTCCCTGGTTATACATGGCTCCAATGTTTTTATCTTCAGAATCTATTCCACTTGAAACTGGAAGGGGAACAGCAAAAAGTAAGTTGTATGAAGCTCTATGGAACCACTCGATGTTCCCTCTAACCCTCTGAAAAAAGCCAAAATCCATACCAACATTATAGCTGTTGTTCGATTCCCAGGTTAAATCAAAAGCAGGTAATGATTGTTGATAGTATCCAGGTTCGTTGGCGTTATTTCTGTTGAGTTGGTATAGTGCTTGCCAGGGATAATAGCTATCTAAACCATCGTTACCTACCTGTCCGTATGATGCTCTCAAAACCATCATGTTAATTTGCGGTAGTTGCAAAAATTCTTCCCTATCCATTCTCCAACCAATACCTGCTGACCAGAAGTTGCCCCAACGTGAATCTGTATAGAATCTTGAACTTCCATCCCGACGGTATGAGCCTGAGACAAAGTATTTTTCATCGTAGCCATAATTCACCCTTGTAAAATAGCCCTCATTTCTATATTGCCTTTGAAATGAGTTTAGGCTATTCATGTCTGTAAAATTTATTAATTCAAAGTTTCCGTCAAGAATTATCCCTTGTTTAGCGCCAAAGAAATAGTTATATGTATAATCATAATTCTCGTGGCCAACAAGAACGTCAATGCTATGAATATTTTTAAATGTACGAGAGTAGTTTAGTAGCTGATTAAAAGTATAAGAGGTTGTCTGTGTTGAGGTTCTTCGGGCTCTACCTGCTGGCGCTCCGTCACCAACAATTGGGTTATCGAAAGCTTTTGAGTTAAATAAGCTTAGGTCAACAGAAGCGTTTGTTGTAAGGGTAAGGTGTTCAGAAAATTTTACTTCAGCAAACACCCTCCCACTGATAACGCTTCTCCTAAAATCACCCTGATTAAACATGGTTTCAGCTAAAGCATGCCTGCCTTGGTAAGCCCCTGATGGTCTGAATGGAAGATCGATATCAATCATGTTTCCAAGGTCGTATATTTTTTCCCCATTGTCATCGAGCATGTATTCTCCCGTGATTGGCATTTGAGCGTATATAGGATAGATTGGTCCCATGTTTCTGGAAAAGAAAAACGGATTAACCAAACTAGTACTTCCATCCGTGCGGGATGTTTCGGACATACTCATGTTGGCAGATATATTTGTACCTGTTTTAAACCAATCTATTGGCTGTGTGCTTACATTTAACCTTGCACTTAGCCTTTCAAAGTCTGTTCTGATTAGATATCCATTTTCTCTTAAATATCCTATAGAACTGAAGTAGTTTGTTTTATCTGTACCACCTGAATAAAGGATGTTGTATTCGTTTCTGGTGCCAAGTTGCATCATGGCTTTTTGCCAATCAAGGTCCTTATTAGAATATATTAAGCTAGCATATGATTTTATTTGTCCATTCTCATCTAAAACATCATTTCTTTGCACATCAAAAGGGTTGTATCCTAAAAGCCCCCCACCTGAACCTGTAAAAAGTCCTAGTCTTGATCCTTGTGTTGGGTGTATTCCTGATGCCCAAAGCCTTGCATCTTCCATAGGAAATCCTTGGCTATAATGCATTTGATTAACGTAAGCAATCCAATTCAACTTAACCCAATCTTTTGGGCCTACCAGATCATATTCTGGTAATCCTCTGGTACTAATGCCTTGCCTAACGTTAACTTGAAATTGACTTCTATCCCTTGTACCGCTTTTTGTGGTAATAATAACAACTCCATTTGCGGCCTTGTTGCCATATAGTGCGGTAGCAGTAGCATCCTTCAAAATCGAAATACTTTCCACATCGTTCGGATTAATGTTTGAGATATCCAAAGTGTAAGGAACGCCATCAACTATGTAAAGTGGATCGCTGCTTGCATTTATAGAGCCAAAACCCCGAATTCTAATATTCGGTCCATCGCCGGGCTGTCCGGTACCGGATGTAACCTGCACACCTGGTGAAAGACCCTCAATTGCTTGAGATACATTTGCAACTGGTCGGGACTCAATTTTCTGACTGGTAACGGATGTTACTGCGCCTGTGTAAGTGCCTCTTCTGGATGTCCCATACGCAATAACAACTATTTCATCCAATATGAAAGCATCTTCTTCAAGAACAATGTTTATTGAACTTCTCCCATCAATAATAACCTCCTTTGTTTTAAGCCCAACTCCACTGAAAACAAGTGTGGTTGTTGTTTCAGGAACATTAATGGTAAAGTTTCCATTTAGGTCTGTTGACACCCCAATTAAAGTATCTTTAGCCTGAACAGTGATGCCCGGAAGGGTTAGTCCATCTTTTGCACTTCTAACAACTCCGGTAACTTGCCTGGTTTGGGCAATAATTTGAGTTGAATTGATAAGTAATAGAAACCCTAGTATTAGATATTTTACCTTCATTAACCCCTTATTTTATTTAGATATGTATTAAAAAAAGTACTACAAAACAGGTTTTGAAGCTGTGCTTGTTGAGTTTATATAACAAATTTTCTAAGCACTAAAAAGCAATAATCCACACTTAATAATATGCTAAGTTAAACTTCTGGAAAGAAGTTGCGCATTAATTTTGATTTCAAAAGGATAACATGATGTAAAAAAAGTGTAACAAAGTGTTATCAGTATGCGTAAACATGCTTTTAAAGAGATTGTTACATGATTGTTTCTGAGAAAAAGTTTGAGAGTTCTGTTGTTTGCGGAATCTGTAGTTTTTTTCTCAAGCGGCTTTTGGCTACAAGAATACTACGATAGGATTGCTTAGTGATGTTAGCAATTTCTTTAGTTGTGAAGTTTAGATGGATCAAGCAGATTAATCTTTTTTCAGTAACCGTAAGGTTTGGGTATGTTGATATTAAATTATTATAAAAACTGCTCTTTACCTCTGAAAATCTTAGCTCAAACTCGTCCCAAATAGTATTGTTCCTGTAGCTCTTAAGGTTTACAAGTATTTGTTGAATTTTGTGTTTGCCTTGAACACCAAACTCCGGTTTCAAACTGTCAAGTTGTTTGATAGCATAGGATACCTCTGAGTTCTCATTCCCTAGCATTAAAGTTTTGCTCAACAACTCCTTTCCTTTGTAGTCAAGTTCATTGTTTTTCTCCTCAATCTTTTGAGTTAGTTCGGTTGCTACCTTTTGATTTATTCTCACTTTTCGAGAAAGAATTAAAATTAAAATTATGGAAAGTAATGCAAGTATAGTAAGAGCAGCTATTATGAAAAATGTTTTATATAATGCGTTCCATTTTTCAGCCTTTTGGTATTCTAGCTCCCTATTTCTAATGAAGTTAAACTCTGCTTCTGTTATATTGCTTATTAACTCATTCGAGGAGAGTTGGTTTTCCAATTCTTTATTCTTCAATAAGAAACTTAGAGCTTGTTCAACATTGCTCTCTTTCAAATACAGTTCGCTAAGCTTAAGGGCAGTTACAGCTTGTAAGTTTTTCTGACCAAGCCTTTCGCTCTTGTTGTAAGCCTTTTTAAGGTAATATTTTGCTGAATCTTGCTGTTCCTTTAGTATAAGTAATTGGGCATAGCTTTCGTAAGAGTTTGCAAGCCTGGTATAGTAGCCGGAGTTTTTATAACTATCAATGCATTTTTGTAAGTATTCTCTTGATGCTTCAAAATTCCCAAGGTATGCATATGCTAAACCAATATTGTTGTAACGTGTCAGTATTCTTCTTTTGTCGCCAATTTCCTTTTCAACCTCTAATCCTTTCAAGAAATTGGTTAGGGCGTCTTGATACATCCCAAGTGCCAGTTGAGAAGCGCCAATGTTGTTCAAAACAGTAGAAATTCCTCTGTCATGGTTAATTGCCCGATAGTAGCTTTCTGATAATTGGTAATAATAGTTAGCCTTGTCTAAATCACCAATTGTTTTATAGGTAATACCAATAGCATTGTAAGTGCGGGCAATCTCAATTGTATCACTCGACTTAATAAAATAGGGCAGAGCATTAAAAGAATTTCTGAGAACCTCGGAATAGTTACCTATACTTCGGTAATAATCAGATAGTATCCTAGTAGTAACTATTATTCCTTTTTTATCTAGCTTTTTATTTTTTATTTCTAATGATTTGTTAATAGCCTCAAACATTAACCCTGATTCACCTCTATAAAAATAGATTCGTGCAAGGTTGTCGTATATTCGGGCTACGTCTAACTGTGTTTGTGCATAGGGGGAATGGTTTAAAGCCTTGAAGTAGTAACGAATTGCTGTCTCAAAATCCCAACTTAGCCTATTTAGATTTCCCAATATTTCATAACCTGAGAAAAGCATCCTACGATTTTGAGTGTTTTCTAAAAAGGATAGAATTTTATAGTTGCTTTCATTGAATTTTGCAGAATCTTGAGACCTGTACTCTATTGATTTTTTCTTGTAATAATTCAAAGAGTCGATGTCGAAGTGGTTTTGCCCTTTGCTAAGCTGTGATGAAAGTACCAAAATAGTTAGGATAACTATTTGGCAGCAAGCAATCATGTAATTAGATTTTCTGAAGGATCTATTTTCTATAGTAAACATGATACTTAAAATTCTAAAATAAGAAAGTAAGGAAGTGACCTAAAACATTAATATTTAAAGTGTTAAATAAAAAAAACAAACCACTTTAAGCTCACTTCTAAGGTGAAAGATAAAAATAAAAATGTCAAGTTCCAAAGCAACAATATAAAAAGTTCTTTTACAGGTAGCAGAATGGCTAATTATAGCGGATTAGCAGTTATAAAGAAGTTAATGATTAATTAGCCACCATTGAATTCTATCATGATATCAGGTTTCTTACCTGTGGAGTTTGAAGGTGTAAACTAAGATTTATCAAAGGGAGGCTATATGGCCTCCTTTAATTTATATTCGGTAATAAAGTAAAGCAAAAAATACTGATATGATTATCAGCAACTTTATAAGTGGTTTTTTAATAAACTATATTGTTTTTATTGAAAGCAGTTAAGCATATTGATTTTTTTCAAAATATTATCATCTGTCCAAAAAGGCAATGGAAAACATTCATAGGCCCTATTTATTACTGTCAGTTTTAACTGACGGATTTGAAATTTTAATAAACAAATGGGCTTTAGCCCCATATACATTGAATATTCACCCAAAAAACATAAATAATTCAATCGATACTTTTATATTTGACACACCAATCAATTCCAGTCGTAGAATGAATTTTAAAGCTGCTGTAAAATATCCAGGAATCATTATTTCTGGTGTGGCATTTGGATTATTTATTTTATTGCCGCTGTCGGAGTTTGCCTCTTACATTGAATACATTGAACGAGGAACTGCAAGGGGTCCCGTTACTTTTCTTTTGGGAAAGTTAATGGATACCCTTCTGTTGAGAACACCCATCCGTTTCATTTATTATTCCGGTTTTGGTATCCTCAGTGTAGCCTTATTTGTACATTTTTATAGCAGGTTTAAAGAGAGGCGCAGTGAAATTAACCAACTTCTGAGTGAATTGAATCAGGGTTTGCTACCACTTATTGCACAGGGTGAAAGTAATTTTCTGGAGTTTAAATCATCTTATCGCTTTGACTTAAAGCAAAATACGGTAAACAAAGCTTTGGAAGCAGTCGTATTGAAAACCCTTGCCGGTTTTATGAACAGCGAGGGCGGTACCTTGTTGCTGGGAGTGAGCGACGATGGCACCATACTAGGGTTGGAGAATGATTATCAAACATTAAAACGAAAGGATAATGATGGTTTTGAGCAACTGATCATGAGTTCTGTGTCAGAGAAACTGGGAACCGCCGCATGTAAATATATCCGTTTGATTTTTCATTCCCATGACCAGATGGAAGTATGCAGAATAATTGTGCAACGCGCCGGTTTTCCAATTTACGTGAAGGAGGGAAACAGTAAAAAGTTTTACGTACGCACCGGTTCAGGTACACGTGATATGGATATCCAGGAAGCTATAAATTATATATCGGAAAACTGGAAAAAGTAAATTAAGGACTTATCAGTCCCAAATTAATATTGCCCGATGTTTAAACCCTGAAAGATGAAAGCGTTACTATGCAATTTATCAGACTGGTTTTACGAAAAGAGTAAAAATAACCTGGCTCTACTCCTGTTACTGGTAGTATTTCTTTCATTTCAGGCATTTCTTTTCTCTTATATTATCAAATTATATGGCTTGCAAGAACATGTAATTTTGGATTTAAAATTCGGATTTAATCCTGAATTTGCCTTCGAGGTTATATCCGGCTATTGTGAACGTGGAAGACAAGGAATCATGGTGCTTACAGGAATTGTTGATATGATTTACCCTTTGATTTATGGTTCACTTCTGGTTTTATTAATAAGCAGATTCAGAGGGAAAGTCAATTCCGGCAGTAACACCAATCAAACCATAAACTTATTACCTGTTGTTGCAGTGTTTTTCGATTTTTTGGAAAACACCGGAATTCTGATTATGATAAATTATTACCCTGAGCAGGTTATACCCATAGCCTGGATAGCATCATTTGCAGGTATGTTCAAATGGGTTTTTCTGGGAATATCAGTCATAATACTATTGATTTATCTAATTAAAGCACTACACAACTGGAATTCAAGAGTGTCCGGAAATTGACTTAGCATAATACAATTTTAAACAATTCCCACCCAATCATGTTAGTTATATATACTAACCTTAAAAGATTGATATTATGGATTTAAGACAAGAATTTGAAGCGAGAGTAAAAAAACTTGAAGACTTTGTAGAAGACAAAGGATTAGGCTCTAAACAGCTCAAGAAGGCCAAGAAAGTACAAAGGAACATGAATGCGGTTGTTTTACTTGGCAGCTTAATAACCTTAGCAGGTGTAACAATCTGGATGCTTAACAGGGATTAGATCTGTATTTACCGGATTGCCACATTTAAAAAATAACATTTGCTTAACCAACCTTCATTAGGAGCATATTTTACAAATGGTTTACCTATAGTAAATGTTTGAAACCTTTACAAATGTATTTACTTACTACTATAGCCCACGGCATAAACCGTGGGCTAATTTTTTAGGTGTTAATAAATATCTGACCGCCGGTTTTGATTACATGAATGAGTTAAATACACTCACAAACTGCATTTGCCAAAAGAGCCTTTATTAAACTCAACTATACTACCATCAGAAGTCATTTTTTTCAAAGTCGCCATATCATAGTTTGTAGTTAATTTTCTTTTATTATACCCTCTTTTGATGTACTTTTATCAATAAACCCAGCATTTTTTAAATGCAAAAATAATTATGAAATCCATAACCCCGGAGAAAAACTTGTTGGGTTCCCGATTGCCCAACAACATAAGATGCTTAGGATATTGAAAATTAATCAGGAAGTTTGCCAATTATCTCATAGAAAACACATTGTAAAAAATCAATTATGAAGAAATTAGCATTAGTACTCAGTGGCGGAGGTTTTAAAGGGGCATTTCAGTTAGGAGCGTTGAAATACCTGCATGATCATTGGGATCTTTTTCTGACCAACTTTGCCGGAGTTGAAAAGAAAACCATTCAACCTTTGCATTTCGATATTATATCGGGTGTTTCGGTGGGTTCGCTCAACGGCTTTATGCTGGCTGCAGGGCAGTATGGAAAATTAACCCAGCTTTGGGATGATGTAGAGGAAAATGGAGTGGAAACCATCTACACTTCCGACTTTATTGATACTCAACGCAGCCAAAGCGAAGAAGAACTGAAGTTCAGCCTGTCCTTCAAAACGCTAAAAAAGCGATTTCCAAACACTACAAGAAATATTTTGCTGAATCTTATATTCAACAGAAACAGAATTTCAGAGAATCTATCAAAGGATCTGGAAAATTTTCGCTCTATTGCTGACAATACACCCCTGAGGAATAAACTCATTTCGTTTTCAAAACCTGATGACACCAGGCACCTTATCAATACCATTACTAATAATCAATGCCTGTATAAGTGTGGCTTTGTTCCTCTTGAACTGGGTATCTATCAGTCGCCACTGCACCATGAGTTTGCATCTGACATCGACCTTTGTAATGCTATTCTTGCATCTACATCTATGCCCATTGTATGGGAGCCGGTTCCTGCTATCTCAACCCAACAACAAACCTTTAATGAGTCGGTTGATGGGGGCATAGTAAATGTATCACCACTGGGCGATGTAATTCAGGAGATTAATAAGCAGGGCAATGAAGACGAATACCTGATTGTGATTATTAACTGCAGCAACGGGCAAATGGAAGAACAACCCGGCAAAGGTAATATTGTTAATATTGCTCTTCGCTCATTAGTGGAAATCTCCATTACTGAAATATTTAACAACGACCTGAAAGAGTTTTTGAACATAAACAGTATTCTGAAATCGAAAAATCTTAATGAAATCGAATATGATCATTTCGATTGGAATACCGGAACCACAAAAAAGAAACGTCGAAAAAGGTTTCGCGCTTTGGTAATACAACCAGATGAGAGTTTGGGTGAAACATTGCTGGCCGGTCCTGAAATAATTCGTAATCGTCGCCAGGCAGGATATCAAAAAGCTATGGATTTAATAAATAATCCGGATAATAGGAATATACCTCCGCTTGTGTAATATTTCAGGCACTATTCTGCATCTCAGGCTATTGCTTCAGAGATATTGGTATTGCTCAATGATCAGATAATTTAATAACCATACCTGGATTTCCACATGGCTTTTAACCGAGCCCGGAGTTCCTTTTCACGGGTATTATCCTGGGGGTCATAGAACAGGGTACCTGAGAGTTTTTCAGGCAGAAATTCCTGCGATGCAAAGTTTCCCGGAAAATCATGGGCATATTTGTATTCTTTCCCGTATCCTATTTCTTTCATGAGTTTGGTGGGTGAATTTCTCAGATGCAGCGGTACGGGCAGGTCGCCGGTTTCGCGCACAGTCTTCTGGGCTTTGCCGATAGCCAGGTATGCGGCATTGCTTTTGGGTGAACAGGCCAGGTATGTGGTTACCTGACTTAAAATGATGCGACTTTCGGGCATCCCGATCATGGTTACGGCCTGGAAGCCTTCTGTGGCCAGCAGCAGTGCATTGGGATTGGCATTGCCAATATCTTCCGATGCCAGGATTACCAGACGGCGGGCAATGAATTTGGGGTCTTCGCCACCCTCCAACATGCGGGCAAGGTAATAAACTGCCGCATTAGGATCGCTGCCGCGGATGGACTTGATAAAGGCAGAAATCACATCGTAATGCATCTCACCGGCTTTGTCATAGAGAGCAATGTTTTGTTGGATTAGGTCCAGAACCATTTGGTCTGATATTTCCAGCGGATCTGATAGCTCAGAACGAACCACCAATTCAATGGCATTGAGCAGTTTGCGGGCATCACCGCCACTTA
>SKSE01000158.1 GCA_007118135.1 Bacteroidales bacterium
ATAGCTGAGTCGTCATACTGCAGCACACCGGAAAGAATCTCGCGGGAGTGCTGTCCGTAATGGGGTGGTGGCGAAAGGTTTTCTAACGACATCTTATCAGTCGTAGTAAACGCAATGGAGCGCACACCCTGAATTTCCATTCCGGATTCATATTTTCCTTCCAGTACCATGGGTTGTGCTTCAGGCATTTCAAATACTTCCTGCATATTGAACACACCACCTGCCGGAATCCTTTTTTGCTGAAGGATTTCCAGGATTTCATCACGGGTATATTTTATGATCAGATCCTGGATAATCCCGTTAATTTCTGCTTTGTGGATAACCCTTCCATGGTTTTTTTCAAATTTGCAATCGGTGGCCAGATCGGGTCTTCCCAATGCAGTAATAAGCTGCTGATATTGCTTATCAGTGCCGGCTGCCATTACAATCTCCTTGCCATCGGCTGTTTTGAAAATGGTGCCATAAGGTACAATATTGGGATGGTCAGAACCGATACGCTGAGGAATGGCTTTCCCTACCAGCCAGTTGGTGGCCTGGTTGGCCAGGGAGGACACTCCTGCCTTGAAAAGCGAAGCTTCAATATACTGGCCCTTACCGGTTTTCTCACGGTAATAAAGAGCAAGCAGGATGGCTTCTTTAAGGTGATGTGCAGCCAATACATCCATCAAGGCCACGGGCATTTTGGTAGGTGGGCCGTCGGGCTGACCATTCATGTATGTGAAACCCGACTCTGCCTGTATAATGGCATCGAAACCGGCACGTGGATTCTGCAATCCGTATCCCGTAATATGCGAATAAATCAGTTTCTCGTTGTACTTTTTCAGAGTGGGATAATCAACCATTAGTTTTTCGGCATCGCCGGGCTTGTAGCTTACCAGTACAATATCGCATTCAGCAGTCAGATCGTAAATGATCTTTAGCCCTTCCTCCTTGCAAAGGTCAACGGCAAAGGAAAGTTTACCCCAGTTTACACATGAAAAGTAGCCTGAAATATCCGTATCGGCATCTTCTTTGGGAAGTTTCCATTTACGGGTAACATCGCCCCGGGTAGTAACATTTTCTATTTTATAAACTGTGGCACCCAGTTCGGCAAAGAACATTCCCACACTGGGCCCGGCCAGCACACTGGCCAGCTCAAGTACTTTTAATCCCTGTAAAGGTGTTTTTTCAGTCATAGTATGGTTCAGTCAATTTTTTTCCCCGGAAAGGGTTTCATTTTGGCAGATTTATTTCTGAGATTTTTCTTTTTCCTGTTGGCATACATATTTCCAAAGATGACAAATATGAGCGCGGCACCCACTGCCATGTATGTGTCTTCAATGGCCCACCAACCCATGAGTTTGGCAATAATATTTATCAGAACAGCTACAGTACCTCCAATAAATGCCCAGCGCACACCATCGGTACTAATCCATCCGCGTTTATAAATTCCCATCACGATAACAATGGCACCAATGGCCCTGATTCCGTAAGATATATAGGCCATACTCAGGATGGCTCCAGTACTGTAATAAGCCAGCGGGATGGTTATCAGATTCACCAGGATAACCAGCTTGCGCGCAGTGGAGATGAGCTTTTTGTCTACCGCAGTTTTATTGATAATACCATGGTAAATATCCTTGGTGGCAATGGTAACTACAGCAAAGTTAACCGGACCTACTGTTGAAAGGATGGCTGCCAGGATGCCTGCAAGGGCAATACCACCCAACACTGGGTGAATAAAATCAGGTGTAACCATAAGTGTGGGAAGTACCATTTTGGGATTGATGATTCCCAGATCGGGATTCCACAGTGGACTGGCGCTGGTAGTAATATCAAAATAGCCACCGGTTTTGGCTACAAGACCCAGAAGAGCAACCATAATACCGAAAGGTGCTATGATAAGTGATGATAAAATGGCTGCTTTTTTGGCAATGGCAGCGCTGCGTGCTGCAAAGATGGGCTGAATACTCGCCTGGCCGGCCATACCCCCCAGCACACCGCCCAGTATCAGGCTCCAGGCATAGCTGAGTCCGCCACTGAAGGGATTATATAAGTTTTCCGGTGAACCCTGTGCAATCATCTGGCTCTTAAGCTCAGCAAAACCTCCCACATCGGCAATACCTATCCATGCAGCCACACCAATACCAAAAAACATAACAATTACATGTATAATGCCTGTAATGGCCAGTGCATGCATACCTCCCACATAGGTGTAAATGGTAATAACCACCGAAGAGATAATGACCGAATACAACCATGGCAATCCAAACATGGCTGAAATTACACTGGAAGCAGTTTGAAGTTGCACAAAGGCCAGCACCACGTAGGCAAAAAGGAAAGCAATGGCCGAAACAGCCCGTGCACGTCGTCCGAAAAGGTTTTCGAGCATCTCACTTACCGTATGTACATTGTTATCGCGGTAATGCCGTGCTACGGTATACCCGATGATAATCATACCCATGGCGGTAGAAATGTTGTATAGGATAGGCTGCATGGTACCCGACATGAAAGCTCTCTCGCTCACGCCTATGGTACTCATACCCCCCAGCCATTCCGATGCCACAACAACAGCGCAGGCAATTACGCCCAGATTACGTCCGGCAACAAGATAATCGGCAGCCGAACGACTGGCTACTTTTTTGGTCAGTAATGAGATAAGGGTGATAAGACCAAAATAAGCAACCACAACCAGTAAATAGGTGTTCATTGTGTTGGATTTAAGGGTTTAACAGTTTGTGATTTCCGGTGTTTTGATACAAGAAAGGGGCAGCATCTTTTAAGATACATACCCCCGAATATTTTTAATTTCTGCTTAGTGATCCAAATGAAAAATAAAACACAACATCAGCATAAACTATGTTTTTATTTTTGTTTTCCTCATTAAAAGTTGATGGCGCAAAATTACTGAAATAGGTTTAATAAGCAAATAAATCGGTGATGAATGGATAAAATTATAGCAGGGAATGGAAAGCTTTTTTTAAAATCGCTATTATGGGGCTAAAGCCCTTTGAGTCTGTAGGAACTTCTATTCTGTTGGCTAAAGCCAACGGCAATAGATACTGACTGCTACTTCTATTTATTGCCGTCAGTTTCAACTGACGGAATTAAAGCAGAATAGATAGAAAGGGGCTTTAGCCCCATAATTCGGCAGTAGAGTTTAATAAACTCTCTTCCCCCCAACCCATGTTTCCAGCACAGGCAAATCATAAATCAGACTTTCATGGACAATGAGCAGATCTGCATCCATTACGACAAAATCGGCAAATTTGCCGGGCTCGAGGCTGCCACGGGTATCTTCTTCAAAATTGGCTTTGGCAGCCCATATGGTCATGCCTTTGAGTGCTTCCTCGCGTGTAAGAAGCTGATCGGGATACCAACCGCCTTCGGGATTGCCATACTGATCGGTACGGGTAAAAGCTGCGTGGTAACTGTAAAGCGGATTGATATGCTCAACAGGGAAGTCGCTGCCATTGGGCAGCCATCCAAACCGGTCCATCAAATCACGAAAAGCATATGCTCCTTTAATTCGCTGGGGTCCTACCCTGTCTTCGGCCCAGCCCATATCGGAAACGGCATGTATGGCCTGAATACTGGGTACAATATTGTATTTCCCGAAAAGGTCAAAATCAGCAGGGTCAACGATCTGGGCATGTTCAATACGCCAGCGCAGGTCGTTGCCGGGCTCCAGAAAATCAGCATACATGTTCAGCATGATGCTGTTGGCTTTGTCGCCTATGGCGTGGGCATTTACCTGGAAGCCATGCTGTAAAGCAAGTTCGCAAGCCCTATGCATAAGGTCCATATCATCCACAAGGATTCCGTAATTGCGGGGATCGTCGCTGTAGGGTTCCTTCATCAGTGCACCCCTGGAACCTAATGCACCATCGGCAAACAGTTTCACTGATCTTACTGTGAGATGGTCGGTCATGTAAGGTCCGCGGGGGAGAAAACATTCAAAGTTTTCGTCGGACGGACTCAGCATGGCATACACCCTGATATCCAGTTCACCGGTATTATAAAGACTGTCTAACAACAGAATACTTTCTTTTGGCAAACCTGCATCGCAAACCGATGTGAGGCCCACTGCAAACATATGCTGCTGCCCTCTTTTCAGAAGTTCCACTTTCTCATTAAGGGTTGGAGCCTGAATTAACGACGAAACCAAATACATGGCCCTGTCGATAAGCAGACCGGTGGGCTTGCCATCGCGAACGCGAATTTCGCCACCTTCAACTCTTGTCTGAGCTGTAATACCGGCCATTTCCAGTGCTTTATCGTTGGCTACAGCTGCATGTCCGTCAACCCTTACAATATAAACCGGAATATCTGGAAATGCATCGTTGAGTAAAGTATTATCGGGCATTTCACGTACTTCAAAGAGATTCTGGTCCCATCCTCTTCCCAGCAGCCATTCGCCCATCATGGTTTCCTGGTGAGCCTGCAGCCGTTCAATAATCTCTTCCATGGATTCTGACATCCACAGATTGGCCCGCAACAAGTTGAGCGAATACCCGATGAAATGGCTGTGCGGATCAATAAAGCCGGGATAAACGAATTTCCCGTCAAGGTTAGTAATATCTGTAGTTCTGTAATGTGTCAGAATTTTTTCATTGCTGCCCAGTTTAAGTATTTTTCCATCTTTAACAGCCATGGCTTCGTATAGACCAAAATCTTTATCAACTGAATAAATATTTCCATTGGTCAGAATAAAATCGGCCTGCTGGCGGGTGCTGCAGGAAAACAAATTTGTAAAAAGTAATACAGACAAAATATAATAAAGCTTGATTTTCAAATTCATTTTTCTGGATTTTATGAAATACAGGAAATTACTAACAATTAATTTTCACAAAAGTAATCATAGTTTTTCCGATGAGTTAATTGGAAATGCGAAAAAAAAAACACATTTTTGCGCATCCAATCAAAAAAAGCCTATTATGTCAAAAGATACCGAGAACAATCAAAAGAATCCGGCGGATGAAAATATGACCGACCAGTATGATCAGCAACCCGAGCCCGCCAAGGGGTTTCTGGGCTGGGTAGAGCGAATGGGTAACAAACTCCCCCACCCATTCTGGATGTTTGTATGGATTTGCATTTTTATCGTTGTACTAAGTGCCATAACAAGCTATTTTAATCTAAGCGCCATTGATCCGGGCCGCGGTGAAAGTGTGTTTGCACGCAATCTTGTCTCGGGCGAGGGATTAAGATGGTTCGTTCAGGAGGTTGTAACCAATTTTGCACACTTTGCTCCTTTCGGACTGGTTCTGGTAATGCTTATGGGTGTTTCCATTGCCGAGCAAAGCGGACTGCTGGCAGTCGCTTTACGTAATGTGGCCTTTGCAGTGCCTAAGCAAATTGTAATGCCTGTAATATTCATTATCGGAGCCTGCGGAAATATTGGTTCTGATGCAGGAATTGTAATTGTACCCCCCATTGCTGCATTGATATTCTCCAAAATGGGCTTACATCCTATTGCAGGGCTTGTAGCAGGTTATGCCGGTGCTACAGCAGGATTCACTGCCAACTTTTTCATTGCAGGAACGGATGTTATGCTTGCCGGTATCAGCACCCAGGTAGCATCAGGAATAAACGGGGGCATTGAAGTGAGTGCCACAGCCAACTGGTACTTTATGATTGCCTCCACCATCATGCTGGGATTAGGAGGTGCCTTTATTGTAAGAAGATTTACCATTCCCCGTACCAAAAATTTTGCAGGAGCCAATATGCTTGATGAAGCAGAACTTGAACAAAACAAAGGAATGACAGACGACGAAAGAAAAGGTTTAAAGCACGCTGGTATTTCGCTTCTCCTATATGTTGCCTTGATTGCCTTATTAGTGGTACCTTCCTGGGGTCCATTGCGTGATCCTGACACCGGACTCATTGTTCCATCACCCTTCCTGCGCGGACTAGTACCCATTTTGTTCTTCTTTTTTGCTATTCCGGGGTATTATTATGGAAAAGCTACAGGTACCATTACAAAAGCAGATGACCTTTTAAAACACATGGAATTCGGGATGAAAGGCCTGTCGGGTTATATAGTTCTGATGTTGATTGTTGCCCAGTTTATTGAATTGTTCACCTGGTCAAACCTGGATAAGATACTTGCTATCAACGGTGCAGAGTTTTTACGTACCACCGGTCTTACCGGTCCGGTTCTATTTACCGTTTATATGATAATTGTTGCTATTTTAAATATCTTCCTTGGCAGTGGCTCAGCAAAATGGGCCATCTTCGCACCCATATTTGTGCCCATGCTAGCGCAGCTTAATTACAGCCCCGCATTTGTACAGCTCATGTACCGTGTGGGAGATTCAATCACCAACTGTGTAACACCGTTGTACGTGTATTTCCCGTTACTATTAGGCTGGATACATAAATACGATAAACGGGTTGGTATAGGGACTGTAGTATCGCTCCTTCTGCCATATGCGGTTATTCTGTTTATTATGTGGGTAATACTGTTGTTTGTATGGTATGGACTAAATCTTCCCATTGGGGTTGGAGAGGGAATTTATATCAACTAGAACA
>SKSE01000325.1 GCA_007118135.1 Bacteroidales bacterium
ACACTATGAGTAACAGATTAATGATTTTTGATACTACACTGCGCGATGGAGAACAGGTTCCAGGCTGCCAGCTGAATACCATTGAGAAAATCGAAGTAGCCCGTCAACTGGAAAAATTAGGAGTTGATATTATCGAGGCCGGTTTTCCTATTTCAAGTCCAGGCGATTTTCAATCGGTTGTAGAAATCTCCAAATCCGTTGAGCTTCCGGTAATTTGTGCACTTACCCGCGCAAATAAAAAGGATATTGAAGTGGCTGCCGATGCTCTGAAGTTTGCCAAAAGAAAACGCATTCATACCGGAATAGGAACTTCTGACTTTCATATTAAATACAAATTTAAGTCGAACCAGAACGATATTCTTAAAAGAGCGGTAGAGTGTGTAAAATATGCACGGAAGTATGTGGATGATGTAGAGTTTTATGCTGAGGATGCAGGTCGTACTGAAAATGAATACCTTGCACAGGTGATTGAAGCAGTAATCAAAGCCGGGGCAACTGTAGTAAATATTCCTGATACAACAGGTTATTGCTTGCCCAAAGAATACGGCGAAAAAATTGCATTTCTGGTAAATAATGTTCCCAACATTGATAAAGCAACCATTTCTACCCACTGCCACAATGATCTTGGTATGGCCACTGCCAATACCCTTTCAGGGATCATGAATGGCGCGCGTCAGGTGGAAGTTACTGTTAACGGAATTGGAGAAAGGGCGGGTAACACATCACTGGAAGAGGTGGTTATGGCCATAAGAAGTCATCATGACCTGGATTATGAAACCGGAATCGATACCCGTCAGATTATGAAATCCAGCAAGCTTGTTTCAACCCTCATGCGCATGCCTGTGCAGCCCAACAAGGCCATTGTTGGGCGAAATGCATTTGCTCATTCATCAGGTATTCACCAGGATGGTGTGTTGAAAAATCGCCTTAATTATGAAATAATTGATCCTGTTGAAGTGGGTGTGAAAGAATCATCTATTATGCTTACTGCAAGAAGTGGCAGGGCTGCATTGAAACACCGGTTGCAATTACTTGGCTATTCTTTTGAAAGTCAAGAACTGGATGATGTGTATGAACGTTTTCTTGAAATGGCCGATAAAAAAGGCGATATCAGCGAAGAAGACCTGGAAGCATTGGCTGGAACAGGAAAAGAAAAAGGTAAGCGCCCCATTGAATTGGTTTCTCTTCAGGTGGTTTGTGGTAAGTCTACTATTCCTACTGCAACAGTGCAGATTAGTTTTAATGGTGATACATTCACGGAAACCGCTTCAGGGAATGGTCCTATAGATGCATCTTTTACTGCTGTGAAAAACCTTGTAAAACGCCGTGTAAGACTCGAAGAGTTTCTTATACAGGCCATTACACGCGGAAGTGATGATTTAGGGAAAGTACATGTGCAGGTAGAACATAAAGGACATATTTACTATGGTTTCTCAGCACATACGGATATTGTTACTGCTTCGGTAGAAGCATTTATTGATGCCATTGGCAAGATTTCTTAAAATATTACAACAAATTAATAAATATCTGAATGAACTCAAATCAGAAACCCAAAACCATTATCGACAAGATCTGGGATAAACATGTGGTGAAGGCCATCGACCCGGAAACATCGGTTTTTTACATCGACCGCCACTTCATCCATGAGGTTACCAGTCCGCAGGCCTTTTCCGGTCTGAATAACAGGGGCCTGAAAGTTGCCAGGCCACATAAAACAGTAGCCACGGCAGATCATAATATTCCAACTCAAAATCAGCATCTTACCATTCACGACGAATTAAGCCGTCTGCAGGTAAATACTTTGAATAAAAACTGTGCAGAAAATGGCATCGAATTGTACGGTCTTAACCATCCCTATAATGGGATTGTGCACGTGATAGGTCCTGAATTGGGTATCACCCAACCGGGTATGACCATTGTATGTGGCGACAGTCATACTTCCACACATGGTGCATTTGGTACCATCGCTTTTGGTATTGGAACCAGCGAGGTGGAAATGGTATTGGCCAGCCAATGTCTTATACTCTCCAAGCCCAAAAGGATGCGAATCAATGTGGATGGAAAATTAGGGAAAGGATTAAAGTCAAAAGATATCATTCTGTACATTATCTCAAAAATTTCAGCAAGTGGTGCCACAGGTTATTTTGTGGAATTTGCAGGTTCAGCCATCAGAGATTTGTCAATGGAGGCGCGAATGACAATTTGCAATATGAGTATTGAAATGGGAGCACGAGGTGGACTTATTGCCCCTGATCAAACTACCTACGATTATATAAAAGGTCGCGAAATGGCTCCCAAAGGGGAAGAATGGGATAAAGACCTGGCCTATTGGAAAACGCTTCCCAGTGATCCTGATGCTGTTTTTGATAAAGAATTGTACTTTGATGCTTCAGACATCGAACCCATGATTACTTATGGTACCAATCCGGGTATGGGTCTGGGAATAAGCGAAAAAATCCCAACCCTCGATGAAATAGAACCTCAGTCGCATGCGTCCTTTAAAAAATCTCTTGAGTACATGGGGCACTCTCCCGGAGATGAAATGCTCGGAAAAAAAGTTGATTATGTTTTTGTTGGAAGCTGTACCAATGGCCGTATTGAAGACCTACGGGCTTTTGCAGGGTTTATAAAAGGAAAGAAAAAAGCGGAAAATATTACGGCCTGGATCGTTCCCGGTAGTAAGCAGGTTGAAGCTCAGGCAAAAAAAGAAGGTCTGGATAAAATTCTTGCAGAAGCCGGTTTTGAATTGCGCCAGCCGGGTTGCTCAGCCTGCTTGGCCATGAATGAGGATAAAATTCCTGAAGGGAAATATGCAGTTTCCACTTCCAACCGCAATTTTGAAGGGCGGCAGGGCCCCGGTGCACGCACCATGCTGGCAAGTCCGCTTACTGCAGCTGCTGTTGCGATAACAGGTCGGATTACTGATCCACGCGAATTTTTATTAGAAACTGAAAAAATTTAATTATGCCCATAGAAAAATTTGTAAAACTAACATCAACATGTGTCCCGCTTCCTGTTGAAAATGTGGATACAGATCAAATTACGCCGGCCAGGTTCCTCAAAGCTACAACACGGCAGGGTTTTGGAAACAAACTATTTTTCGACTGGCGATATGCTCCGGGTGGAAAACCACGTGAAGACTTTGTTCTGAATAATCCGGAATTCTCAGGTTCAATTCTTGTTGCAGGAAAAAACTTTGGCAGTGGCAGCAGTCGTGAACACGCTGCATGGGCTCTTTATGATTATGGCTTTAAAGTGGTGGTATCGAGCTTTTTTGCTGATATTTTCAAAAGCAATGCATTGAACAACGGACTACTACCGGTTCAGGTATCGGAAGATTTTATTGCCCGGATTTTTGAAGCTATAGAAAAGGATTCTAAAACTACACTTACAGTGGATCTTGAGAATCAGACGATTTCAATAGATTCTCTGCAAATCAGCGAGAGTTTTGAAATCAGTGCATACAAAAAAAGTTGTCTGCTGAACGGGTACGACGATATCGATTATCTCGTCAGTAAATCTGCAGAAATTGAACGATGGGAAGAAGCAGATACTTTAAATGCTTAACCAATTGGATAAAAATTAAAAAATACTCATCATGATAGAAATAATGGATACAACACTCCGCGATGGAGAACAAACCACCGGAGTATCCTTTACCGACAGTGAAAAACTTACACTGGCCAAAATGCTGCTCAATGAGATAAAGGTAAACCGTATTGAAGTAGCTTCTGCCAGAGTATCGCAGGGAGAGTTTGAAGCAGTAAAAAGAATCACCCAATGGGCAGATAAAAATAACTGCATCGATAAAATTGAGATACTCTCTTTTGTGGATGGCACTGCTTCTCTTGATTGGGTTGAAAAGGCAGGTGGTAAGGTAATCAACCTTTTATCGAAAGGCTCATTAAAGCATCTGGAAGGTCAATTGCGTAAAACCCCTCAGGAGCATCTTGCAGATATTTTATTCATAATCGAAGAAGCCGGGAAAAGAGGAATTTCGGTAAACCTTTACCTTGAAGACTGGTCAAACGGAATGATTTCTTCACCTGACTATGTTTACTTCATGGTTGATCATCTTAGCAAATCATCACTGAAACGCATAATGCTTCCTGATACATTGGGTATTCTTAACCCCGAGCAAACAGAGCAATTCTGTAGCTTAATGGTGAACAGATATCCCGGAGTGCATTTCGATTTTCACGCGCATAATGACTACGATCTTGCAACGGCAAATGTCTATTCAGCATTGAAAGCCGGAATAAAAGGAGTTCATACCACAATAAACGGACTTGGAGAACGTGCCGGAAATGTGCCTTTAGCCAGTGTGCTGGGAGTAATGAATGATCATCTTAAAATCGAAAACACCCTCGTTGAAAATAAGCTTTCTCATGTAAGCCGCATGGTTGAATTATTTAGCGGCCTAAGAGTACCGGCCAATAAACCTTTAACCGGAGACTATGTATTTACACAGTGTTGTGGCGTTCATGCCGATGGTGACCAGAAAGCTGATTTATATTTCAATCCGTTGCTCCCCGAAAGGTTTGGTCGAACCAGGCAGTATGCACTTGGAAAAACTTCAGGTAAGGCCAACATTACAAAAAATCTGGAAGAATTAGGAATAGAACTTTCAAAAGAAGACCTGCTTAAAGTTACCCAAAGAGTAATTGAACTGGGTGATAAAAAAGAAACGGTTACTATTGATGATTTACCTTACATCATCTCCGATGTACTTAAAAACGGCAAGGTAGAGCAAAAGGTTAAACTGATAAACTACAGCCTGAGTATTGCCAGAGGATTGAAGCCGGTAGCATCAGTTAGTCTATGTATTAATGATGAAGTCCATACTGAAACTTCAGTGGGTGACGGACAATATGATGCATTTATGAAAGCGGTTAAAAGTATTTATCTGCGACTGGGTAAAGACTATCCAACGCTAACGGATTATCTGGTTACCATTCCCCCCGGTGGTAAAACCGATGCCCTTGTTGAAACTACCATCAGTTGGGAGATAAACGGGCAGGAATTTAAAACCCGTGGACTTGATGCCGACCAGACATCTGCGGCCATAAAGGCGACTATTAAAATGCTGAATACCATTGCTCAGTCAGATGATTCCAAAGGCAAAGGGGTTATCAAAACAGCAAACTATCAACCACAAATTTAATCTCAATCCCGAATCGCTTTCAGCTCTCGGGACTTCACTATCGCTCAGCCTTAATCTTAACCCTAACATCAACCTTAATTTATGAATTTAAAAATCGCAGTACTGGCCGGTGACGGCATTGGTCCCGAAATTACAGAGCAGGCCATCAAGGTAATCAATGCCGTTTGCCAAAAGAATAATCACATCCCCCAATATACTTATGCCCTGACCGGGGCAACGGCTATTGATCAGGTGGGAGATCCTTACCCTGAAGAAACCCACCGTGTATGTATGGAAGCAGATGCTGTATTATTTGGTGCCATAGGCGATCCCCGCTTTGACAATAATCCCAAAGCCAAAACAAGACCCGAAAAAGGCTTACTGGCAATGCGCCAAAAGCTGGGGCTTTTTGCCAATATCAGACCCGTTAGTACTTTTAAGTCGCTTTTGCACAAATCACCCCTTAAGCAGGAACTCGTTGAAGGTGCAGACTTTGTTGCCATCAGAGAACTCACAGGTGGAATCTATTTTGGTCGGCCCCAGGGGCGCTCTGAAGATGGAAATACTGCTTACGATTCCTGTGTATATCATCGTTTTGAAATTGAACGTATTGCCAAACTGGCTTTTGAGTTTGCCCTGAAAAGGCGTAGAAAACTTACCCTGGTTGATAAAGCTAATGTTTTGGCTACATCAAGATTATGGCGCGAAACAGTGCAGGAGATGGCTCCGCAATATCCTGATGTAGAGATGGAATACATGTTTGTGGATAATGCTGCCATGCAAATCATTCAGGGCCCCAAAAGGTTTGATGTAATTGTTACAGAAAATATGTTTGGTGACATTCTCACTGATGAAGCCAGCGTAATAACCGGCTCACTTGGCCTTTTGCCAAGTGCTTCCATTGGATTACACACTTCAGTTTTTGAACCCATCCACGGCTCATACCCCCAGGCTGCAGGAAAAAATATTGCCAATCCTGTGGCAACAATATTGTCGGCTGCCCTGATGTTTGAATATGCATTTAACCTGCCTGCCGAAGCAGAAATGATTCGAAAAGCTGTAGATGCATCTCTTGAAGAAGGTGTTGTTACAGAAGATGTCAACAAAGAAAATCCTTCATCTACCAGTGAAGTAGGTGACTGGCTGACAGATTTTATTCAAAATAAATTTTAGTTCCAAAGGAAAACGCTTACAGCATGAGAGTTATTAAATTCGGGGGAACATCAGTAGGGAGTTCAGAAGCAATCCTTTCTGTAATAAGAATTGTAAAATCGCTTAAAAATGACGGAAATAAAACCATTGTTGTCAGTTCTGCTATGCATGGGGTCA
>SKSE01000021.1 GCA_007118135.1 Bacteroidales bacterium
ATGGCATTGAAGTGATCTCCAACAGGCCTATCCCCGGTATTACCGGAGGCTCGCTGGATAGCCGCGAAGGTGAGCCCGGGCCCATCATGCTGCAGGGGGATCATGGCCCTGTTGATTTCCGAAAACTTGTAATAACACCGGCAATCAACAAATAAAACCTGGCAGGATAATTATCCTGTATACCCCTTTAAAAGTGATAAAAACACCGGCTGTGAGAGAAGTACTGATTTCTCAAACAGCCGGTTTTTTATGATGCCGGATTGATTTTCTTATCCGGTTAATCTTTAAGGATAATCCTTACTCCAGGGTGGCAAAAATGATCTGGTTTCTTTCCTCGTTGGATTGGTAGTGGTGCCCCATACAAAACCTGTTTCGGTTATGGGAGAAGCACCCTGATCAAGCAAACCTACCTCACCTGCAATTTCCTCACAAACACTCCTTCTGTAGTTTGGATGCTTACAATATATACTCCGGAATTCAATGGAATATCAATGCGGGTTTCGTATTGATTGACTGGCTGAATCAGCAACACTCTGCCGCCAAGATCTGCTACCCTAACATGGCTGATAAGATAATCAGATCGTATAGTAAACTGATCCTGCGCGGGATTGGGAAAAATATTCATAGCAAATGCTTCCCAATAATCCACATTATTTGTTATTTCAAAAGTTGCCGTGAGCACAAAATCATTATCCGGCATATTAAAATTATATTCAGCTTCGGTACTAACAATTACATCATCTTCATCGGACCAGTTAACAAAAGCATATCCATCTGCAGGGGTTGCAGAAATCTGCGCTATGGCATTGGCCAGAAAAGTAGCTTCGCCGGTAACTGTGCCACCATCCTCAGGATCAATCAAAAGTGTAAGAGAAAATCCAAACTCCTGACTGGGTTGCCCCCAGTCATCATCAACTGTCAAGTCATCTGTAACTGTAATAGTCCTGTTAGGATCTCCCGGCCATTCCCCGCCGCTCCATCCTTCATTAAGAAAATATTTATAATCGTATTCTCCTTCTTCAAGCTGAAGTGTTTGAGTGAAAATAAAGGAATTACCAATGCGTGTCATGGTTTGCAGTTCGGATTCATCACCGGGATCGGTCCAGCCCAGAATATCGCCGGTAATGTAAACAACATCCAAATCAGGATTGAAATAATCGGCTACACCAGACATGTCCACATTGAAGGTTACATCAAATATTTCGGGTTCTTCTCCTGGGGTAATGGTATATGTACCTGTTTCAATATAATCGCCACCTGTTCCGTTATCTCCATTAGCAGCATTAATAACATAATAGAAAGTGATATCACCTACATCGGTTGCCGGAGAAGTCCATTCAAACTCCCATTCGTTGTTATCATTGGCATTTTTATGGCCGATGTACTGGCGATTATTGCCGGTAACTGCCTTGTATGTATTATCATCGTTCAATACAGTAAAGTTGCCCGCCGGTTGATTATCTTCATCAAGCGCTGTTATTGAGAACCCGAAACGTGGAGAATTAAAATCGGCAATAAAAGTTATGGTATAGGTTACATCAGGCTGATACTCTGTTATATCTCCCTCGCCCATACTAAAAATGATATCTCCGGAATAAGAGCCGCCACTGTGGCAGCTTGCACAGGTTGATTCTCCGGGAGCACCTGTTCTCCCGGTTGGAGACTGGCTGCTATTCTTATCTCCTGTCCCGGATTTTAACGAAATAAAGATAATTGCGGAAAAAAATAATAAACAAATGGTAAATTTTTTCATGAGAAGGTGGCTTTAATGGTTATTAATGGAAATTGAATTTGTGAAAAGTGCTTTTAAACAAATATATAAATAATTCAATGCCAATTAATCACACCCTCTTAATACATATTAAGACTAAATAAACAGACTTTCTCTGGCATATCTTTTTATAACCCTGCGATATTATTTTACCTTTATCCCACAATTCTTAAAACCAATTCACCATGAAGAAACATTTTGTGATTTTACTGGTTGCAGGCTTTATGATGGCCTGCGGCGGACAGGGCAGCCGACAGGCGGAAGAAGGTGCTGCCCAGGTGCAGCTTGAAGCCGACCTTGAGGAGGCCCTTCAAAAGAATATCGAGCTCAATGAAAGAATTGCTGAACTGGAGGCTGAGCTGGAAGAATTAATGGTTATTGAATAAAAAAGTAAGCATTATGAAAAAATTATTGTTACTAACCGGAATTCTCCTGGTATCGGCAGCATTGTTTGCCCAGAATCCCCGTTCTCAGCAACAGGGCAGGGGCCAGGAGAAAAAAGAACAAGCACAGGAAAAGGGCGAAGAACAAAAACAACAGGGCCAGGATCGTGGTCAGCAGGGTCAGGCCCACGGACAGGAAGCCCGTGAGCAGGCGCAACAGCAAAGAGACCGTGGCCAGGAGGGACAGGAGGCTGCCGACCGTGGTCGCCAGCAAGCTGAGCAGGCTCGCGATCGTGCAGGTCAGGAAACCGATAAGGCTGATCCTCGCGGGCACGCATACGGTCGCGATAAAGGCGGACTGCATGGTCGTGACTTTGGACAGGCACGCGCTGCAGCAGCACGCTCAAAGGAAGAAAAACAGCAAGTGGCCCGTGAAGTTGCCGCTGAAGTGGAAGAGGGGGTTCGCCGAACCACAACCCGCGTGGAAGAAGCCCGCGAAACCATTGAAGAAAGTCGCAGAAGGGGCGAAATATCTGAAGAAGAATACGAAAGACGCACCCGCAGGGTAGAAGAGATTGAAAAAGAAATTGAACAGGTCGAAGCAGAACGCAGGGGAACCGAAAGGGTGATACGCGAAAGGATTCCTTAGGTATCATCCGGAATAAGTTTATGAAACAGGGCACTTTCGAAAGTGTATTTTGGTCGTTGAGCCTGTCGAAACGACTTTGGCAGTTATTTTGCCTTATATTATCCGCTTCGACAAGCTCAGCGTCCACCTGAAATATGGATGATCAGGAAATTCCCTTTCACATAATTACACCTTGATAAAAATCCTGTACCGGTATAAAATATACCCGATCAGCCAGAAAAACAGCACATGTGCTATGGCATACAGTAACGAACCGTTTAAGTTTCCTGCCAGTGGAACAAAAATCTGGTTGTAAAGCCAGCTGCTACCGGTAACAATGTTTCCTTCAGCATCTTCCCAGCGGAAAAGCATCCACATGGCATTGGCCCAAATACCGGAGAGCGCATAAATAAAAAGTGGATTTACTCCAAATACCAAAAAGAAGTTCGACCATTTTTTGTAACCTTTTACATCAATGATAAAGATCAGTAAGGCAAAGAGTATTGCTGCCTGGCCGGCAGTATATAAAACGTATGAGCTGGTCCACAGGGGTTTATTAATGGGAAATGCAAATCCCCAAATATATCCTGCTGCAGTGAAAATGACTCCGTAAATTATCAGTTGCCTTATTACCTGCATTTTATTGGATTGTTGTTTGATAAGCATACCGGCGAGGTATCCTATCAATACCGAAACAACAGAAGGTATAGTGCTGAGTAATCCTTCAGGGTCAAAGGCTATGCGAACACCGTTTTCCATAAATCCCTTATACAAATGGCTTTCGCCCAGAATGGCCTTGTCGAAAGATAGTACTGCATTACCGGTAAGACTGTAGGGGTCATTTCCACCAAAAATCCATAATATTCCCCAATATGCCAGCAGAATCCACGCACTGTGTATAATAATCCATTTACGATTGGCTGCCAGTACAATTATTGCAGCAAAACCGTATGCCAGTGCAATGCGCTGCAACACCCCCATAATGCGAAGTTCAGAGAAGTTGGTCATCCATTGGGGGAAAGAATTGAGAAACAATCCAATGACAAATATCAGGATTACCCTCCGGGTTATCTTTAGCAAAGATTGTTTATTGAGGCCATGTTCATATTTTGAAAAGGAAAAAAACATAGAAACCCCTACCACAAAAAGAAAGAAAGGGAAAACCAGGTCGGTGGGTGTACAACCATGCCACTCGGCATGCAATAGTGGCGGGTAAACATATTGCCAGCTTCCGGGAGTGTTTACAAGGATCATAAAGGCGATGGTCATGCCGCGGAGTATATCCAGTGCCAGAAAACGCTCGGTTTTTTTCATATAGTTTGGTTTGGATTATAAATATGTGTTTTGATGTCCTTACAACGTTTTGCCATGAATCAGTTTTGCCTGTCAATGGTAAATTGAACCAGGTCGCGCAAAGATTTCCGCCAGCTGGTATCGGGGAAAGTCTCCAGAATCTCGAAAGCCTTTTGCAGATTTTCTTCCATCTTCATTTTTGCATACTCAATACCACCGCTTTGATTAACCTTATCAATCAGAATAGCAACTTTATCTGGGTCCTGATTGTGGTTTTTAATGATATTGATAATTCTTCTTTTTTCCATATAGGATGATTTGTCGAGCAAATGTATGAGGGGAAGGGTTAATTTCCTTTCTTTAATATCGCCACCGGAAGGTTTCCCGGTATTTTTGCCGTTGCTGAAATCGAGCAGGTCATCCTTAATCTGAAAAGCAATACCGGTGTATTCTCCCATAAGACGAAGTTTTTCCTGTGTTTCTGTATCGGCGCCTGCAGAGGCAGCTCCACACTCAAAGCATGAGGCTATGAGTGATGCGGTCTTTTTTTGAATTATTTCAAAATAAATATCTTCTTTGATATCCAGGTTGCGTGCTTTTTCCAGTTGGAGAAGCTCACCTTCGCTCATTTGTTTTACGGAGCGCGAAACTATTTTCAATAAATCAAAATCATTATTGTCAACGGCCAATAACAACCCGCACGATAGCAGGTAGTCGCCCACCAGCACTGAGATTTTATTCTTCCACAATGCATTCAGAGAAAAGAAGCCACGACGCTCGTTAGAGTCGTCAACAACATCATCATGGATAAGGGTAGCAGTATGCAAAAGTTCTATCAGAGAAGCTGCCCGGTAGGTCCTCTCGGAAATTTCACCGCAAAGTCCGGCATTAAAAAAAACAAACAATGGGCGCATTTGCTTACCCTTACGCTTTACAATATATCGGGTAATCTTATCAAGCAAGGGCACCTTACTTTTCATGGATTTGCGAAAGCGCTTCTCAAACTCCTGGATATGATTATCAACAGGTGCCTTAATATCATTGAGATTCATCAATAGGGAATTTGTTTTAAGATCACAAAATTAGGGAAAATAGTTTTGAATAGGTAAAACATAAATAAAATGATTAATATGCATAAAAGTTCACAAATAAAAAGTTATCGGTATATAAAATCCGTTTTACAGATTAAGGCAATATTTTTTTTATTTGCGCTTCATTTTTTACCTTTATAGCTTATCACATGAATCCATTGTTATAAGGCATGACAGCAGATATCCTTAAAACCCCCATCGAGTATTTAAAAGGTGTTGGTCCCCAGCGGGGTGAATTGCTGAAAAAGGAAATGAATGTTTTCTGTTTTGAAGACCTTTTACACTGTTATCCTTTCCGCTATATCGATCGCAGTCGCTTCTACTTAATCAGAGAGATTACAGAAGATATGCCTTATGTGCAGATCAGGGGTTACATAAGTGATATTCAGTTGCACGGGCAGAAACGAACAACACGTATGACAGCTGCCCTTACCGATGAGCAGGGAAACAGACTGGAACTGATATGGTTTAACGGTTTTAAATGGCTGAAAGGGAAATTCCTTCCCAACCAGGAGTATATTGTTTTTGGACGACCGGGAAAATTCGGAAACAAATACAATATTGCCCACCCTGAAGTTGAACCGGTTACCCAAGATGCAATTCATCAGCAATCGGTTATGCAACCGGTTTATAGTTCCGGTGAGAAGCTCAAGTCCAGAGGTCTGGATAGCAAGGGAATCAGTAAATTGTTAAGAACCTTATTGCCGGTGGTAGAAAAGCACATCCGGGAGACTTTACCCGATTATATTAAGCGCGGGTTAAAACTCATGGACCTGAAACGGGCACTATTTAATGTGCATTTTCCCGAAGACAACCATTCACTGGCTCGTGCCAGGGCTCGACTGAAGTTTGATGAACTGTTCTATATCCAGCTGAATATGCTGAGCCTTAAAAATCAGCGCTTATCAGAAGCACGGGGGCATATTTTTAAAATTGTGGGAGATAATTTCAACAACTTCTATCATAAAAACCTTTCCTTTGAACTTACTGATGCCCAGAAAAGAGTCGTGAAAGAGATTCGCAGCGACACCCTGAGTGAGAAACAAATGAACCGCCTGCTGCAGGGCGATGTGGGAAGCGGAAAAACCATTGTCGCCGTTATGACCATGCTCATCGCCATGGACAATGGTTTCCAGGCCTGCCTGATGGCACCCACCGAAGTACTTGCCAATCAGCACTACGAATCTGTAAGCAAAATGCTGGAAGGGCTGGATATAAATGTCCGTCTTCTTACGGGATCAAC
>SKSE01000251.1 GCA_007118135.1 Bacteroidales bacterium
TAATACCTACCCAATTTTTCCACCATAATTTTTCCTTAAATATTACCAGGCCAATCAGTGCCCCCATACTTACAATACTCACGTTAAATATGGGAAAAAACACCGAACTCTCAAAAACTGCAAGTCCTTTCAGGAAAAAGTATGTTGAAGCAAAATTGAAAAATCCAAGCAGAAAACCTGCGATAATATTTCTCAATTTAATGTTTTGTCGGGTTTTTATCATTTTATGGATTAAAAAACCCATGCCAATAAATAGTGAAAAAGTAAAAACGACACCCAGAAACAACAAGTACTCATCACCAATATAAAACTTCTGGGCATGCTTCATTACACTATCATTTGTGCCGGTTCCCAGAAAAAGAATCAAAGGCAACAAAATATATTTCTTGTCAGGTTCAATGGGTTTATCCTGCTTCTTAAATATCAGATAAAAAGCGGGAAATGCTATCAATATTCCGGCAATCTTTAAAAAACTAATAAAATCGCCATAAATCAGAAACCCTATTCCAACCGGAATTATTACTGACATTTTACTGGCAACAGCAGTAATGGCAATTCCTGCTTTTTGTGCTGACCGTGCAAATACAAAAAATACAAGAATAAAAAAAACTCCATTTATTGCTGATAAATGAAACCAGCTTCTGCCAGGTATTTCATAAAAATTAAAATCTCCCTGCCATGTCAAAAAAGACAATAATGCCGCAATAAAATAATTGGCTGTAATGGCTTGAAGATTATCTATCCGGAGTATACTGAATAAACGAAAAGTTACAATAATGCACGATGAAAAAAATATGGCAAGCAATAAGTTGTGCATGGCAGAATTTTAGTAAGGATTCTTAGGGTTTTTTATCCAATACAGTAATTCGTTACCAATAATTTCCTGGCTAAAACTATCATGTGACAAAGTTGGGGCTCTTAACCCCTTTATGAAAAACTTGCTTCCCTGAAATACCCGTGCCTCATCCCAAAGATTTTCTCTTATAAAAGCTTGAAGAAGCTTTTGACCACCTTCAATAATTACTGATTGTATGCCCTTATCTTTTAATACTTCCAGAACATTTTTCAAAAAAGCTGGGTTGGCAAAATCTATTTGTATCCAATGTGTTTTATCTATCGATTCATTTTTTATTTGATTGAAAACAAGTGTATTTTGTGAATTATCAAATAAATTCAGAGACCGGGAGAGCGTAAGATTTTCATCGATTACAATACGTGTGGGCTGTTTACCACTCCAATCTCTTACATTCAGCCGTGGATTGTCTTTTAATGCTGTAATGGTACCCACCATAATGGCTTGTTCCTCTGTTCTCCATTTGTGCACCAGCATTCGTAGCTTTTCGCTGGTAATCCATGTTGGTCTTGCCGGGGTACCAGGAAGTCTTTCAATATCAATAAACGCATCGGCTGTTTGAGCCCACTTCAGGATGATGTACGGACGATTTTTCTCGTGAAAGGTAAAAAACCTTTTGTTTAGCGACATAGCTTCTTGTCGCATCAATCCAACATCTACCTTTATTCCGTTATTACGAAGCTTTGAGATTCCTTTGCCTGCCACAGCATCATAAGGGTCAACAGTTGCAATGACCACACGAGGAATTTCATGTTGAATGATTAGATCTGTGCATGGAGGAGTTTTACCGTAATGGCAGCAAGGCTCCAGACTTACATATAAGACCGATTCTTTAAGTATTTTTTTGTTTTTAACTGATTGAATTGCATTTACCTCAGCATGCGGCATACTATATCCTTTGTGGTAGCCTTCACCTGCGATTTTGTCTTTATAAACTATTACACTGCCTACCATAGGGTTGGGGGCAACACTCCCAAGCCCGAGAGATGCGAGATCAAGGCAGCGTTTCATATAATGCCGGGATAATGTCATCAATAAAAAAAGCCTTTATTTAAAAATAAAGGCCAAAATTACGATTTTAAAAGTATTGCATTATTTAAAATCATTCAATTTGTATTTGAATGATTAAATATTCACAGAATTGTTTTTTATGTAGTCTTTTTGAACTTCTCTTAATATACGTGTTATTTTTTTTGATTCATCATCAAGTTCTTTGCATAGTTCTTCCAGCTCAGAAATATTGTTTTCTGACTTGGAAAGAATTTGTATTCTGGCAATTAAATCCGAAACTTCAGAAAAACCAAGATAGCTAAACCCGGGTTTGATTTTATGAACCAGTTTATTTAAAGTAAACAAATCTTTTTCGTAAAATGCTTCATTTATTCCGATTATCGCCCTTGGTATTTCTTTCAGGAATCTGGATATTAATGCCAGTATTCCCTCTAAGTCGTCGTCAAAAATTCCTGCCAAAGCGTATTTAATATGTTGCTTTAATTCTGATTCGTTATAAGCCTTATTTTCTGAAATATCCTCTTTGTGAACTTGTTTTTCAATAAATTCTGTTTTCCTATTGATAAGAACCTTATTTATAGTTTCAAACATCGACTCCTGGTTAGTGGGTTTGGTAATGAAATCATTCATCCCTGAATCCTTAACCTTTTGGCGGGTTTCAGGACTGACATCTGCAGTAAGAGCAATAATGGGTACATC
This sequence comes from Bacteroidales bacterium, assembly GCA_007118135.1. Lineage (GTDB taxonomy): Bacteria > Bacteroidota > Bacteroidia > Bacteroidales > UBA7960 > SKVR01. The sequence goes on from SKSE01000251.1 coordinate 2,564, forward strand.
ATGTTTGAGTATGGATGAATTACTATCGCGTATTTTAAGGGCTGCTTCATATCCATCCAATTCGGGCATATGGAGATCCATGAGAACAAGGTCAAATTCTTCTTTTTTCAATATTTCAATGGCTTGCAGCCCGTTTTCTGCTATAGAGAGTTCAGCATGCCATTTTTTCAGAAGTTTTGCAATTACAAATTGATTCATTTTATCGTCTTCCACCAGCAGAATCTTAACTCCCTTCAGATTTTTAAGCTTGCCACCGGGCTTACCCAGGTCAGGCAACTTTGGTTTTTCGCTAATTTTGTAAGGAAGTTCAACCCAAAATGTCGATCCCATTCCCTCAATGCTTTTTACACCAATCTTACCATTTTGCAATTCAGTAAGTTTTTTGCAGATAGCTAATCCGAGTCCAGTACCACCAAAGACCCGGGATGTATCTTTTGTTGCCTGTGTAAAACTTTCAAATAATTTGGGAATTTGGTCTTCAGGTATACCCCGCCCGGTATCTGATACGGAAAATCTGAGCTTTAACTGGTCGTCCTGCATTTCCAGAATCTTAACATCGGTACTGACATACCCTTTGTAAGTAAATTTTACAGAATTGCTCAACAGGTTGAGTAGAATTTGCTTTAACCTTGCCGGATCTCCAATAACCACACCCGGAATGCCAGGATCTGTTGATAATTTGAGCTCTATTCCCTTTTCTTTTGCTTTGAAACCAAAAGTTTTGCTGGTTTCTTTAACAAGGTGAATAAGATCAAATTCGGTTTCTTCAAGTTCTAGTTTTCCTGCCTCAATTTTTGAAAAATCAAGCACTTCGTTAATTACATCCAGTAAATGATCTGATGAAAACTTGATGGATTTCACATTCTCCATCTGTTCCGGATTCAGATCATTTTCATCAATAATCAATTGGGCCAGTCCTATAATAGAATTAAGAGGAGTTCGGATTTCATGGCTAAGATTACTGATATATAATGATTTAATCTGATTAGCTTCTTCAGCAATCTTTTTGGACTTTTCAAGTTCATTTTCAATTTCTTTACGCTTGCTTATATCAAAAACTATTGAGGTTTCAAGGTTTCTCCCCTTTAATCTGATCTTGCTGTTGTATACCTCCACATCCCTGATATTACCATCTTTCAGTTTATGTTTTAGATTGATAAAAGTCCTTTTTTCTTCTTTGGCTTTATACTTTTCATTTTCAATATCCTGCGGACTCATGATGTTGATATCTCTGATATTCATATCCATCAGGTTATCGCGATCAAAGCCATAATATTCTATGGCAGATTGGTTCGCATCAATTATATCTCCGGTATCGGTATCATATATTAAAATGACTGCTGTATTTTTAATAAATATGCTTTTGTATTTAAGCTCGTTTTCTCTTACTATGGTTTCAGCTTCCTTTCGCTCCGAAACATCTTTATGGGTTCCTAATATCCTGAAAGGTTTATTTTCATCATCATGAATGAGTATAAACGAAGCAAGCACCCACTTATATGAATCACCTTTACACCTCATCCGGTATTCAGTTTGAAATGAGGGGAAACTTCCTGACTCAAGATTTTCAAGTATTCGAATGATTTTTGCTTTATCTTCAGGGTTTACCAGAGATATCCATGTCTCTTTACTATTTTTTAGTTCATCATCTTTATATCCAAGCATTTCCTTCCAATTAGGAGAAAGATATAAAGAATTATCAGAAAGGTTAAAATCAAAAACTCCATCTTCAGATGCCTGCATTATTTTAAAATAGCGCTCATAAATATCTGAATCAATGGATTTTTGACTTTTCCGTTCGTTGATGTCATGTATTGTGGCAATTACTGACATTTTTCCATCAATAATAACACTTCGGGTGGAGAAATCTACCCATTTAGTTTCTTTGAATTTTGAAAGGATTTTTAATTCGCTGTGAAAATTATAACCATCTGACTCAAATTCAACATCATCAGAACTAAGTTCCTGCAAGCTATCAGGATGAATTACTCCCCAGACTTCCATTCTCAAAAGTTCTTTACGATGAAAGCCAGTCAAAATCTCAAAGGCAGGATTTACATATATAATTTTATACTTTTGGAAAACCATGGTTGCGGCAGGAGATGACTCAAGCAATTTCATAAGTTTTTCATGACCCTGCCTGAATCGTTTAGCCCTTTGAAATGATTTGATCCAAAAAAAAGTGATTATTGCCTGTATAAAAATAAGCAATAAAAAAAAATAGATGAAATTATTATAAAGCATTAAACTATCAGAAGACAATTTGATTTTTATGAGAGATAGCCGGTCCTGTGAAATATTTGAAGAAAACTGTAATGCACTTTTATTATGGGTAAAAACATTTTTCAGGTCTTTTTCAGGATTAAACATCACTATAGAAAAATAACTTTTAACGGTTTCTGTACCAGTTAAAAGTTGCCTAATCTCGCTGGTTACGTTTGCAATTTCTCCGGGGAGGGAAGATGAAACAGCAGACTTCAGGGATAAACCCATGTTAAAAACCAGAATCAGAGAAAAGATCTTGATAAAAAATCGGGTAAATCTTTTCACTCTTTTTTTGTTAAATACCCCCTGAATTGCTGTAAAAATACTGCAAAAAAACAGGAATATGTTGTCGGATAATAAAAAATGTTCTATGAACGAGGCAAATATAATAACAAAAGTTGTGTTTTCAAAGAAGAAATTGGCTTATAGGTAGAGTTTTTTATTTATTTTACCAACATTATTATTCTATATGTCTAATTACCAAAATACTACATCAAGGTAAATTGTGAAAATCTTTTTCCACAATTTCTTATTTAAAATCATTCTAAATTCTTATGTATTAATAACATAAGGAAAGACCTTATATAAATTCCAGATTAACTTCTTTAAGAAATTTTTCTTCAAGTAATCCTGCAATTTTTCTGGCAACACTACGACGAATTTCCAATTCTACCGGCAAATTGGGGTCCTGATGGGCAATATTTACAGCAGTTCCGATACACAGGAAAATTTCATCGCTCTCAAGCAGATGTTTAACAATCATATCTGCAGGGCCTTTCCCAAGTTCTGTACGGTCATTATGTTTTTCAAGAATTCCTGAAACCTTGCTCAATGTCAAAATTCCTTCAGTAACAAGGTCTATGCCTTTCATATGTGAGATGGGGGGGAGGTCGGGGTCATCAAATTCGAGAGTATCTTCAATGGGTATATCAAGTTTTCCCGAAACAATATCAGCAGTGGTTCCTCCACTGATTATTTTCTTTCCTTTAAAATCATTTACTTTATCTGCCAGGTAATCATCCTTTTCTTTATCAAATGGAGGTCCGGAGCAAATAAGAAGTTTTCTGGGTTCGCGGAAATACACAACAGCGCTGCTGATATCGTCTTTTGATTGGTATTCATCATTGTTGTGAGCTTTATTGACAATTACCGAAGCAAGTTTTGTAGCAGAAATATCAGGGTGTGCTTTTACTTGCGAAACCACAAGTTCTCTGGTATTATCCAATCCAAATCCCAATAAATACTTTCCCTTACCCAGACCACTTTGTGTAATGCCATCAGTAAGCATTATTATTCGATCTTCTTTAAATGCTTTAAACGTGCACGCCTGAAGCTCCTTTCCCTTTTTATCAATAGTTTCAAGAGTAATTGTGTGCCATTCGGGTTTAAACTCCTCATCTTCACGCATAATAATACACTCAGGGTTATCGTAATTTATTATGGTGGTTTGTCCGTTCTCTTCTATATCTATTATTGTAAATGTAGCATAGCTGATTTTTCTCTCACTGCATACGGGAAGCGTATTCATGATAATTTCAGCAATTTTGTGCACATCTTTATGCTCAGCAGTAAAGTTAACGGCCATGGTTGCTGTAAGTGTTGCCAGCAAATTGGCTTTAACGCCGTGACCCATTCCGTCGGAAAGTACAACAATAGTTCTGTTTTCTTCTTTTACTTTTCGTGATAAAAACACATCACCACATATCCGCTCACCTGTGTGGCTTTTTTGCTGTAATCCAACCTCTATGAAAAAGGAACTATCCATTTTTGCTGGCTATTAGAGATCTGAAACTATTCCTTTAGGTTCTTCTTTGGTTATTCGCTCTTTTTTATTTTTTTGTAGGTCTCAATAATGGAATTAAGCATTTTTTCTGTTTTAGAAGCCCCTTCACCTAAGGAGAAAGCAATCTGTTGTACCATTTTAAGGTTTTCGTCAATTACTTCCGTTACGCGATTAATGATCTCTTCCTGTCTTACTTCAGCCACATACATATCGCGGAAAACGGCTCCTGCAATCTTATTGGGTTTTAATGAGAATACACTGATATTCAAAAGTCCCTCATTAAAGTTAACATCCCGGCTTAGAATATTTTCATCCTTCTGCAAAACAAAATTAAAAAGGTTGTAAACATTATACGGTAGCAGAGTTTTCAAATCAGCTCCTATAAGGCCGGGTATAACATCATTTATCAGTTCTGCATCTTCACCTAAAACATTGACAAAAGCATTGTTAGACTCAATTACTTTAAGTCTTTCATCAACTATAACCACGGCCGAAGGCAGGTTATGCAGCAATGATGATATGGTTTCTGACTGAACCTTGATCTTCTGATTTTCAGTTTTAAGAAGCTTTTCATTCTCTTCCAGTTCTTGCTGGGTTTTTCTTAATTTCTCATTATTGGTTTTCAGGGTTTTTATAAAATCCTGCTTATTTTTCAGCGAATATGTCAGGCATGTGGTTGGTTTGGCCAGGCCTTGGCTTACAGAAACGGCAAAATCATGACAACTTCTGAAACCACAGGCATTGCATGATGATTTTTCATCCGTTGATTTCCCAACAGATTTTAGTATTTCTTCAATCTTTTCTTCTGAAGGAACCTCAATCCTTTGATCGTCGTTAATAAAGGTTCTTGACAGATTAAGATCAGAGAAAAACTCCATATTCTTTTCCCATTTACCTTTGTCAAAATCTTTTAATCTCTTTTTTGAATAATCTATAACCAGTGCCTTCCTCAGAAATTTTCTATCATCGGGGGTTGTACCCGGCCCCATTAAACATCCTTTGTTATAAAATAAGTTAAAATGTTTTTTTAATACTTCCGGTCCCTGGCTAAACTCATCAATTGCATCCATTATATTGAATTTTCCATCGGTAGTAAAGATGGTAGACTCCATAATGCTTTCGTTAAGATCTGCTGCAGATATGAATCCTTTACTTAATGGGTAGAGAGATCCAAGATAGCCAATAGGTTCATCAAAATCAGAGTATTCAACCGTTGATTCTTTTACATTTTTCTTCTTAAACATTTCCCGAAGCTCATGAAATGTAAGTACAATATCAACTTTGCCCGGCCCATCATGTCTGAGGGCTTCATCTTTGGCCGATACACAAGGCCCAAAATAAACAACCTTGATATCGTCGCCGAATTTCTTACGCACCACCATTGCTGTGGCAGTCATGGGAGTAACAATAGGGGTGAGGTTGGTTACCAACTCAGGATAATACTTTTCAATATATGAAACAATGCTCGGGCAATTAGCCGTAATATAATATTTGCCTTTAAAACTCTTTATCAGCTTATTATATTCCCTGGCTACCAGGTCAACTCCAAAGGACACTTCGTTCACATAATCAAACCCCAGGGTTCTAATCATTTCTACAAACCTCCTGTAATCAGTAATATCAGGAAATTCGCCACTGATACTTGGATCAACAATGGCAGCGATTTTATTGTCAGATGCAAGCAATTCAAAGGTTTGGTCAGTAGAGTTAATATAGGTAACAGCATTAACTGCACAAACATTAAGACAACTACCACAGCCAATACATCTATCATGATTTATTTCTGGATAATCTGTGGTTTTCTGAATAGTGATAGCCTGAACAGGGCAAGCTCTTATGCAGGCATGAGAGGTATTGCACTTTTCAAGATCTATATTTATGAGTTGCATGTTACTGGGTTTGTGGTTTGTTATGATCCTCTAAATGCATTTTAACCGGAGCTTAATCCAAGTATTTCTTCAAGTGTATTCAAAAGTGTTTCTCCTGTTATGTTGTATACCGCTTCATCATTAACTTTCATTACCGGACCTTTATCGCACTGTGACATGCAATGTGCACCTTTAAGTGTTACTTCATCCTGAAGATTATTCTCTTTCAGGAAATCCTGTATGATGCGCACCAGCTTTTTGTTTCCCCGGGAGAAACAGCTGCTACCCATGCAAATGACAATCGTTTGGTTTTTTTCAGCCATAATATCAACCGGAAATATATAACCTACTCATTAAAAGAGCATAAAAATGATTCTGGAAAAAATAAAAAAGTACCCTTGAAATTATCCTTATTTATACTCACGAACAAAAATAAAGATTTGTAGCGATATAAGAGGTTAATTTGCTAACAACTTTGCAGTAATTTCTTTCTTCATATTTAATCTAAATAACATTAAGCATTTTAGGCTGATTATATGTAAGTTAACATAAAAACAATGAGCAATTTTACCTACATTTGTATAGGGAATAAATGACACATCAGACCGTTTATGTATAAAAAACTTAAAAATTTTTTTTATTTCCCTGATTTGTTCCTATTATTGTTAAAAAATTAGCAGCCTAAACTATGGACACAAAATTAAGTTCCATTTTTGAAGGTTTTCCCAATAAGCAAAGGGACGACCTGATACCCCTTTTGCATAAAATTCAGGATCAATATGGCTTTTTATCTGAAGAATTGATCATTGAAGTTGGAAAATATCTTGATATTTCTGTCAATAAGATTTACGGGGTTGCAACCTTTTACGATAATTTCCATTTCGGGCCCAGAGGTAAATTTCATATTCGCCTTTGCCATGGCACTGCCTGTCATGTGGCAGGTTCATCAAATATATTATCTGAACTTGAAAAACAACTGAAAATCAGTAACGGTGAAACTGATAAAAGGGGACTTTTTAGCCTGGAGGTAGTTTCTTGTATCGGGGCATGTGGATTGGCGCCTCTTATCGAAATCAACAACGAATATTTTACCCGGCTTACTTCTGATTCTTTAAAAGAAATACTGAACCATTTCAGGGAAAATCATAATTCAATCTATGAAGAGCAATGATCCCAACTCTATAAAGGAGTATTTAATACACAAGGTATTGCGCAATTCTGATCGCGAAAATGACAGTGATATAGCCAAACAACTGTCATACATAAGCCGTGAAAGAATTACAAAACCTTTAATCTATGTGGGCACAAGTACCTGTGGCATTGCAGCAGGAGCAGCTAAAACATATGATGCTATTGCTTCTTACCTTGAAGACACCCATTTGGAGGCTGACCTTGTGAAGGGTGGATGTGTGGGCTATTGTAAAGCCGAACCATTGGTTGATGTTCAGATGCCCGGTAAAGCAAGAATATCATTCAAAAATGTAAAGCACGATATCGTACCTGTGTTTCTCGATGATATTTTGAATAATCATGTTCCTTCAGAAATTGTGCTGGGGCAATATCGTAGTGATATACATCAGCCCTGGGATGATGTTCCGTTTCTTGATGAGCTTGATTTCAATAAACCACAGAAAAAGTTGCTGATGTCAAACTGCGGCATCATTGATCCGGTTTCTATTTCTGAATATATTGCCCGGGGTGGTTACCAGGCTTTTTCAGATACAATTGCCCGATATACCCCGGCTCGTGTTTGTGATATTCTGGAAGACAGTATGCTTGCCGGAAGAGGTGGTGGAGGTTTTATTGCAGGGAAAAAAATGAAGATTTCCCTGAATGCGGTGAACGATCAAAAGTATTTCGTTTGTAATGCCGTAGAAAGTGATCCGGGCAGCTATATGAACCGGGTAATCATGGAAAGTGATCCTCATCGGTTGATTGAAGCAATACTTATTTCTTCATATGCCATAGGAGCTTCCAAAGCTTTTATATTTACCCGTCGTGAATTTCCATTAGCCATTGAAAGACTTAATAAGGCTTTGAAAGAGGCTGAAGATTATGGTGTTTTAGGACACAATATTTTTGACTCAGGAGTAAATATTGATATTTCAGTTAAAGAAGGTGCAAGGGCTTTCGTATGCGGTGAAGAAACAGCGCTCAACAACAGCATTGAGGGGAAACGTGCTATGCCGGTATCTAAACCACCTTTTCCTGCTGTCAGAGGGCTTTGGAATAAGCCTACAATCGTTAATAACCTGGAAACCCTGATCAATATTCCATTGATCATGAAAAACGGTTCTGAGTGGTTTAAAGGCATAGGAAACGAGGTAAGTAAAGGGACAAAACTATTTACACTCAGCGGCAAAGTGCAGAACTATGGAACCATAGAAGTAGAAATGGGAGTGAGCTTCAGAGAAATAGTGGAAAAAATCGGTGGTGGAATTAAGGATGAGCAGGAATTTAAAGCCATAATACTTGGCATAAACAGTGGTAGCTACATTACAGATAAAACTCTCGATACAATAGTTGATTTTGATGCATTAAAGGGAATCGGTTCAGCTCTGGGCAGTGGTGCCTGTGTTGTGGTGGACAAAAACTCCTGTATGCTTGATCTGTCAAAGTTTTTTACACGTTTCTTTAAGAATGAAAGCTGCGGCAAGTGTATTCCATGTCGTGAAGGGACAGCCCGAATGCTCGAAATTATTGAAACGGCTACCCGAAAGCCTGAAAAAGAAAACTCTTTTCAAACCCTTGAACGTTTTAAAGGAATTATGCAACTTAAGGGCATGGCTGACGTGATGAAAGACACGAGCCTATGTTCTCTCGGAAAATCGGCACCAAACGCTATCCTGAATACGCTTGCCAATTTTAAATCAGAATTTGATGCCCATGTATTTGAGCGTAAATGCCCTGCAGGGGTTTGTCGTGATCTGAAAACCTATACCATTGATGTTGATATGTGCACAGGCTGCACAGCCTGCTACAAAAAGTGCCCTGTTGATGCAATCATTGGCACCCCAAGGCAGCCTCACTTCATAGTACAGGATAAATGTATTGCCTGCGATGCCTGCTTTGAGGTTTGTAAGTTCAATGCAGTTTTGGTTGAATAAACTAATAAAATATATGAGCTTTACGATTCAAGTAAATAATACACCCATTGAGGTACAGGAAGGCGAAATACTGCTTAATGCTTTACGCAGAAACGGTATTAAAATTCCTACCTTATGTTATATGCCCGGGTTTACACCTTCGGGTGCATGCAGGCTTTGTGTGGTAGAAGTAGAGGGTAAAAGAGATCTGGTAACATCCTGTGCCTATCCCGTTGAACCCGATATGGTTGTAAAAACCAATTCAATTAGGGTAAACAAGGCCAAAAAGTCTTTGGTTGAAATGCTTCTTTCGAACCATCCCGATGACTGTCTTTATTGCGAAAGAAATGGCAACTGCGAGTTGCAATGGCTGGCAGAAGAAATGAACATTAAGGAAAGAAAATATTTCAGTCAGAAAAAAAGCGAACAACGTGACCATTCTAGTCCCAGTGTGTATCGCGATCCTGCCAAATGTATTCTTTGCAGTCGTTGTGTAAGGGTGTGTGAAGAAGTGCAGCTTGTTACTGCCATAGAATTTGTTTCAAGGGGCAATAAAACCACCGTTAATTCAGCATTTAACAAAGGACTTAATATTTCAAGCTGCATTAATTGCGGACAATGTATTATGGTTTGTCCAACAGGTGCGCTGGTTGATATTTCTCACATAGAAAAAATTCAAACAGCCCTGGGAAGCACAAAAAAATATCCTGTTGCCCTATTATCCCCGGCTTTTGTGGCTTCAGTAGCCGATCACTTCAATATAAAACCAACTGAAAATCCCGCAGGCCTAATCATTGCAGCATTACGAAGTATGGGTTTCAGAAAAATTTATGATTTGGGGTGGGCTAATGACCTTAATATTTATCTGGAAGCACAATTATTGCTCGATAGATCATTAACCAGGCCTGATACTCCCATGCTCTCATCTTGCTGCCCGGCATGGATCAAATATGCAGAGGAGTTTACACCAGAAATAATCGCAGATATTTCAATTTCTAAATCTCCACAACAATTGATGGGATACCTGGTTAAGAACCAGGAAAATACTGAAGCGATAAATGAATCAAGGCAACTCTATACCGTTTCACTCATGGCATGTGTGGCCAATAAATATGAATCTTCACGTGAAGAAAATACCAGAAAAGGAGTTTCAGAAATTGATGCAACACTTACGGTTCGTGAGTTTATTAAAATGCTGCGTAGCTATGGAATCAACATTACAAGACTTGAACCCGGCGTTTCAGACAGTCCGTTTAATTCTTCTTCAGCAGCTGGATATCAGATGGCTTATTCAGGTGGAAAAGCTGAAGCTGTTGCTTTTCAATTGAATCAGATAATTAATGGTGACAAGAAAACAGGATTCAAGTTTACACCACCTAAAAACCCGGGTAGCAGAAAGGAAGTAAAAGTAAAAATAGGCAATCAGGAATTCGGATTTGCATGGGTTAATGGTATTGCTGATGCACAAAAGTATTTTGATATGCTGAAAGCCGAAAAACGAACTGATATACACTATGTGGAAGTAATGGCTTGCCAGGGTGGCTGTGCGGGTGGTGGAGGACAACCGGTTTATTATTTTCTCGACAAACATCGCACCCGAAAGAAAACAAGCCAGGAAATGGAAAAGAACTGCAAGCTAAAAACTTCCGCTCAGAATATGCAAATGATTGAATTTATAAAAGCAGGTTCTAAAAGTAAAGAAAAACTTACTGGCTTACATACCCACTTTACAAAAAGGAATGTGGTAAAATAGGTGCTTTAATCAAATAAAAATCTGTAGGACGAGTTAAGTAATTACAAGCAAATCAGTTATGAGTTTACAACAAAAAAATGAGTTCATTTATACGGTAAAGGATCGTTGTAAGGTCTGTTATACCTGTGTAAGGGAATGTCCTGCCAAAGCCATTAGGATTGTTAATGGTCAGGCAGAGATCATAACTGAGCGTTGTATTGCCTGTGGCAACTGTGTAAAAGTATGTAGCAGGGATGCAAAAATGTTTTCCTTTTCCATTGACAGGGTTAAGAAACTGATAAACAGCAAAGATAAAGTGGCTGCCATTATTGCCCCAAGTGTAGCAGGCGAGTTTATTGATATTTCTGACTACCAAACACTTGTGGGTATGATAAGGGCTCTTGGATTTGATTATGTAAATGAAGTAGCTTTTGGTGCAGAGCTGGTTGCAGATAAATTCAAGGAACTTCTGCAAAAAGATCAGAAACAAACCTACATTTCTACCAGTTGTCCTGCCATTGTATCATATGTTGAAAAACATCATCCTCAGATCATTAAATCACTGGCACCCATAGTCTCTCCGATGATAGCTACTGCCAAGGTTTTGCATGAAATGCATGGAAAAGACCTAAAAATAGTTTTTATCGGGCCATGCATTGCCAAAAAAGGTGAGGCCATGCTGGGCCAATTCAAAGATCTGGTTCATGAGGTGATATCTTTCATAGAACTGCGCAGAATGTTTGATGAAAAGAAAATCACCACTGAAAATATTGAACCATCTGAATTTGATCAGCCTATTGCCGGCAAAGGTTCAGTTTTCCCCATCAGTGGAGGTATGTTGCAAACCGTTGACCTTGAAGAAGATTTTCTAAGCGGTGAAATTGTGGTTGCTGAAGGTCGACAGGATATCATTGAAGTATTGAAGGAATTTGAAGAAGGGTATCTTGAAGCCAAATTGTTTGATCTTTTGTGTTGCAATGGTTGTATAAACGGACCCGGTATGAGCAGCCGGCACCAGTTTTTCCTGAAAAGAAAAAACATAAGCAATTTTGCCAAACGGCAGTTTGACCGCCTGGATCAGGAGGATTGGGAAAAGAACAAGGAAAGATTCTCAGGATTGAAACTTGACAGGTATTTTATTGCCGACGATCAGCGTTATCCATCCGACTTTACCGATGTGCAAATCAATAAAGTAAAAGAAAAGCTGGGTATCAGAGGCCAGGATGACGAACTCAACTGTACTGCCTGCGGTTATGATACCTGCCACGAACATGCAGTTGCCATATTGAAGGGTATTGCGGAAACCGAAATGTGTTTGCCCTATACCATTGATAAGTTGCATAAATACATTTCTGAACTTGATGTTTCCAACAAAAAACTTGCATCTACACAGGCTGCACTCAAACAGTCAGAAAAGCTGGCATCGATGGGGCAACTGGCGGCAGGAATTGCCCATGAAGTAAACAATCCGCTGGGTATAGTAATTATGTACGCCCATCTTTTACTTGACGAAATAGAACCCGACTCTCCATTGTATAAAGACCTTAAACTGATTGTTGATCAGGCCGACCGATGCAAGAAAATTGTAGGTGGACTGCTCAATTTTGCAAGAAAAAGTAAGGTAAATATTGAAGAGATCAATATCCGGACGCTGATCAAAAACAGCCTGAAAGCTGTGGTAATGCCCCCCAATATCGATCTGAAGATTGAAGTAAACACCCTAAAGCAGGACATTGCCTGCGACCACGACCAGATGGTTCAGGTATTTTCAAACCTGGCAAAAAATGCAGTGGATGCAATGCCAGAAGGTGGTGAATTACACATTAAAGTTGAAGATGATAAAAATAGCTCCGAGGGAATCGTATTCACCATAAAAGATACAGGCACCGGAATTTCGACAGATAATATGGAGCGCATGTTCGAACCCTTCTTTACAACCAAGGAAGATGGAAAGGGAACAGGACTTGGATTGCCCATCATATATGGCATTGTAAAAATGCACAAGGGAAATATCAAGGTTGAATCCAATAATAATCCTGATAAAGGCCCCAGGGGGACCAGTTTCTTTGTAAGCTTACCTGGAGTAATTGAAGAAATTAATGCTAACTGATGACTGACACAAAACAATATTGATATGCTTAAAATTGAGAAAAAGAAGATCCTGTTGGTGGATGACGATTCCGATTATCTGTTTCAGATGACCATTGCGTTGGAAGATATGGGCTTTGAAGTGGTTGCGGCTCAAACCCAACAGGAAGCTGAAAACATAATTAGTAAAATTAAACCAGACCTGGCCATTCTCGACCTTATGATGGAAAACCAGGATACAGGTTTTATTTTATGCCATATTATCAAAAATAAATATCCTGACGTTCCCATAATTATTGCCTCGGCTGTAACTGCCGAAACAGGTTTGCTGTTCGACGTTGAATCAGAAGAAGACCGTCAGTGGATCAAGGCCGATTTATTTCTCGATAAGGGGATAAGAAATGATCAACTGCATAAAGAAATCAATAAGTTGCTGAAAATATAAATAATGGGTAAATTAAACCTACTGGTGGTTGATGACGAGCCGGGAATAAGAAGCGGAATTAAGCGGATATTAGAAAGCTTCTCGGTTAGTTATCCTTTTATGGATGAAGATTTTGAGTTTGATGTGCTGGAAGCCTCGACAGGAGAAGAAGCTATTGAACTCCTTGATAACTATTTGTTCGATATAGTTTTGCTCGATAATAAACTACCTGGCATCCAGGGAGTTGAAGTACTTGAGTATATTAAAAATCAAGGTATTGATGTAATAGTTGTTATGATCACTTCTTATGCATCACTTGACCTGGCCGTAAAAGCTACCAAAAGTGGTGCTTACGATTTTGTTCCTAAACCTTTTACTCCTAAGGAGTTGCGAAGTTGCCTTGAAAATATTGCCAAGCAGCTTTTTTTACGCCGGATGACTCAAAAACTGCAGGTAGAAGGAAAACAAATCCGCTTTCAGTTTCTGTCAGTTCTTTCGCATGAGCTTAAATCACCCATTAATGCCATTGAAGGTTATCTGAAGCTTATGGAAACCAAGAAAATGGGCAATAAGATGGAAGATTATATGGAGATGGTGCACCGCTCACTTGCACGTGTGCAGGATATGCGCAATCTCATTATGGATTTGCTTGACTTTACCAGGATTGAATCCGGTAAAAAACAGCGTAATATCAAACCCGTATATTTCTATGAAATTGCACAACAATCCATTGATCTGATACAACCACTGTGTATTCAGAAAGATATTGATATCCACCTGAATTGCAATGATAAAATTTCATTAAAAGCTGATAAGCAGGAACTTGAAATTATACTAAATAATCTACTGTCAAATGCAGTAAAATACAATAAACAGAGTGGTCGGATTGACCTTATAATTAAGCAAGAAAAGGATGAAGTTTTTATGAGTGTAATTGACACCGGTATAGGAATGGAAAAAGAAGATATTGATAAGCTTTTTGAAGATTTTGTACGAATTAAAAGTGAAGAAACCAAAAACATTAGTGGAACCGGACTTGGATTATCATTGGTTAAAAAGATAGCTGACCTTTATGACGCAAAAATACAGGTCGAAAGTGAACCAGGACAAGGTAGTACATTTACAATCAGATTTCCCGTTACTTAAATACCAATTATATATTAGATTAAATAATAAGATGGATATAAAAAAAAGTAAGGATTTACCAGGTAAAACCATTGAACGGCTGAGTCAGTACAGAAGAATTCTGTTCAACAGCATACATGAAGGTAAGACGAATGTTTACTCTCATGAACTTGCCCGCATGATGAACCTCACACCTGTGCAGGTCAGGCGCGACCTGATGCTTATAGGATACTCCGGAAGCCAAAGCAAAGGATATGTAATCAAAGACCTTATCAGCCTCATTGGTAAGATAATTGACAGCAAACAACCACAAAAAGTAGCTATTGTGGGAATGGGAAATCTGGGAAGAGCTATTACCAGCTACTTTTCCGGAAAAAGAGAAAGGCTGTCTATTGTGGTTGCATTTGACAATGATACACAAAAAACCAACCGTATTATTGCAGGAGTTCCCTGTCACCATATAAATCAATTAAAGGATCAATTGCCTGCCGAAAACATAAAGTTAGCCATCTTAACAGTAGCTCCCGAGGCTACGCACGAAGTAGCCAAAATGCTTATGGATGCGGGAATTAAAGGGATTCTGAACTATACTTCGGTACCTCTTTCAGTGCCTGAAGGCGTATTTTTAGAAGAGTATGATATTGTTACATCACTTGAAAAACTTGCTTTCTTTGTAAAGCAGGATTTGCAAGATCAGGTTTAAATTTAGTAAAGAATTAAAAAATAAATAGAATGAGAGTTTTTCGTGATACACGTGAAGCCATGGAAAAGGTCAACAGTACAGTTGTTACTACCGGATCTTTTGATGGTGTGCATATTGGACATAAAGTTATAATTGAAAGGTTAAAACAAATAGCAGAAGAAACAAGTAGTGAATCTACATTGGTTACTTTTCATCCTCACCCGAGAAAAGTCTTGTATCCTGAGCAAAAAGACCTTAAGCTTATTAACTCCCAGGATGAAAAAATAAACCTTTTATCAAAAACCGGTTTGGATAATCTTGTTATCATACCGTTTTCTAAAGAGTTTTCCAAAACCACATCCCACGATTTTATTACCGATATTCTCATAGAACAACTTAAGGCCAAAGTTATTATTGTTGGGCAAAATCACCATTTCGGGCATAACCGTTCCGGTGATTATTCATATCTCTATAAGTTAAGCAAGGAAATGGGCTTCAGGGTGGAGGATATTCCTTTACAGGATATTGAAAATGAAACAGTAAGCTCAACCAAAATCAGAAAGGCACTCCTGGAAGGCAATATAATGCGGGCCAATGCATATCTTGACCATCAATACATTATCAGAGGCAGATTCAGTGACATACCAGGTTTAAATAGGGTAAAAGATCAAAAGTTTTTCAGAATAGCCATTCCCGAAGAAGAAAAACTAATACCACCGCCCGGAATTTACGCAACAAATACCATTTGCAGCGATGAGTTCCTGAAATCAATGACTATTATACACGAAAATGAAGAGGGAGAAAGATTTGTTGATACCACACTTATGTACGATAATGTTTTGCTAGACGGGGTAAAGGTAACAGTATATTTTTACAAGAAGATAAGGGGTCAGGAAGCTTTTTCCGAGGGGAAAATTGATAGCCGCGAACTTAAAGAAGCAATGGAAGACGTTGATGAATTATTATACTAAAGACAAATTGCATTTATTAACTCATGACCGGGAATAATTCTATAAAAGTGGTTTTTCTGGGAACAGGCACATCAACCGGTGTTCCTGTGGTTGCTTGCGATTGCGATGTTTGTAAAAGTCCTGACAGACGCGATTACAGGTTACGTACTTCGGTTATGATAAAAGTAAACGGACATAATTATATTATCGATTGCGGCCCCGACTTCAGATACCAGATGATACGCGAAAAGGTTGAAGATATTTCGGCCATTATTTTTACCCATGGCCATCGCGATCATATTGCCGGATTAGATGATGTGAGAGCTTTCAATTACGTTCTCAATAAAACTGTTGATGTTTATGCCAGTGAAGATGTTATGAACTCCATCAGAAGAGAATTTCCTTATATTTTTACAGAAAAACGCTTTTTTGGTGCACCACAACTCGATTTTCACATTATTAAAAATGAAAAGTTCAGCGTAAACAATATAGAAATTACACCTATAGAAGTTTTGCATCACAAACTCAAGGTTTTTGGTTTTCGCATTGGTGATTTTAGTTATGTTACCGATGCCAATTATATTTCTGAAGAGGAAAAACAAAAAATAATTGGTTCTGATGTTTTGGTAATCAATGCCTTGAGAAAATCAAAGCACATTTCACATTTTTCGCTTGACGAAGCAATTGACATCATAAAGGAAATAAATCCGCGAAAGGCGTACATTACTCACCTAAGTCATTTTATTGGCCTTCATCATAAAATTGAACAAAGCCTTCCGGAGAATATTTTCCTGGCATATGATGGGTTGCAGGTAGAAATTGAACCAATTAACACAGGCACGTAATATCAGAATCAATTCTTTGCTCAAAATCTGCGATTATCCACATAAAAACTGTTCTGAAAGGTTGAAATAATAAGGCAATCAACTGAAAATATATTTCTCTTTTGCTTTAAATTTCCGTATTTTTGTACCTCAAATACCGAAATAAAATTCATCATGATATACTACCCTGAAAATTACAGTATTAAAGATCAGCGAATGAAGCCATTCATTGATCCTGATGAAATCTGGAATTTTATTAATCATTCAAAGGGCGACAAGCAACGGGTAAGGGAAATTATTCAGGCATCACTTGATAAAAAGCGGCTTTCTCTTGAAGAAACTGCTATATTGATGAATGTTGAAGATCCTGACCTTATTGAAGAAATAAAGGAAGGGGCACGCACACTTAAAGAAAAAGTGTATGGCGAGCGAATTGTATTATTTGCACCTCTTTATGTGGGAGATTTGTGTACCAATAATTGCCAATATTGCGGATTCAGGGCCGAAAACAAGGGCATGAAACGCATTACCCTCACCAGCAATGAGCTTGAAA
>SKSE01000213.1 GCA_007118135.1 Bacteroidales bacterium
CTCCTTCCAGGCTTTTTTATGGGTTTTTCGGGTTTGTGTAATTACGCCGTCCAAATCAAAAATAAGGGCGTCAATGGGTAGGTCGTTAGTATTATCATTGTTGTTTTCCATAATCTCTCACTCTCCTTTCATTCTGAACAATTATAAAAAATATACGTAATTCGGACTAATATAATCAAATTGGAGGGGATTGCCAAATTACCACAATTTTAAATCATGGGTTCAGGTTTTTTCCAGTTTTTAGCTTTCAGAAAAATCAGCTCTTTGGGTTATAATCTGACTTATAAAGTACCATTGATTTTTTTCCCAGTGTTAACTCAGCATTTTCTTTTAAAAAAGAAAGCGGCTTTTCATGGTCCGGAAAAATTCCTCCCCAATTTTTGTGAGCGCTATAAAGTAAAAGTTTTGAATCATACAGTTCATCGGTTTTTAATATTACAGGCTGGTCAGAGAAGTTGAAAATTGCTGTAATTTTCATTTCAAAGTTATGGTTGGAAAACAGCAATACCTTGTCCTTTTTGATTTCTGTTGCCTGGAAATTGTCTCTCTTTCCTGGTTTTAACAGATGATATTGTTTTCTGAGTTCAATACATTTTTTGTAAAACCCCAGCATTTGGCTCTTGTGCCGGTTTTCATTGAAATTCCATTTTAGTTTTGACTTTTGGAAAGTATCTTCATCAAACGGATCCGGGGGTGTGGCATTTTTCATGAAATCACGGTACTCGCGTTTGCGGCCTTTTCTTACCCTTTCTATCAGTTGTGGGTCGCTATGACTTATGAAATAAAGAAACGGACTGTCTTCAGCATATTCTTCACCCATAAAAAGCATGGGTATGAAAGGGCTGAAAAACATAGCGGCAGCAGTGAGCTTGAGTGTCTCAAAATCAACCAGGGTACTTAATCTGTCGCCCAGTGCCCGATTTCCCACCTGGTCATGATTCTGGGTGAATATTACAAACTTGTTTCCCGAAAGCCCTGTTGTAGGTGTGCCAAATATTCTTTTGCGATATTCGGAATAGTTTCCGTTGTAAACAAATGCATGGTTGAAGGATTTGGTAAGATGGTTCAGTTTGCCAAAATCGGAGTAGTATCCGTTTTGTTCGCCTGTTACCAGTGCATGCATAGAATGATGCCAGTCATCGCACCATTGAGCATCCAGTCCATATCCGTCATTTTTTTGATGATTTATGAAACGGGTGTCGTTCAGTTCGCTCTCACCAATCAGGAAATGCCGGGCGCCGGTTTTCTGGTTCAGGAGTTGTACATTTTCGCTTAGTTCTTGCAGAAAATGCTTTGGACTGGAATCTTTTATGGTATGCACGGCATCAAGTCTCAACCCATCAATATGGAAATCCCGAAGCCACATAAGTGCATTCTCCAGAAAATATTGCCTCACCCCGTCGCACCATGCATCATCAAAGTTGATGGCATTGCCCCATGGGATATGATATTTATTGGTAAAATAAGGGCCAAATGCATGAAGGTAGTTACCTTCGGGGCCCAGATGGTTATATACCACATCCAAAATTACTGCAATACCGTATTTATGACAATTTTTTACCAGGTGAGCCAATTCAGCAGGACCACCGTAAGATGCCTGCACAGCAAAAGGAAAAACTCCGTCATATCCCCAGTTTCTGTTACCGGGAAAAGATGCCACAGGCATAATTTCTATGGCATTCATTCCAAGTTCTTTCAGGTAAGAGATTTTTTTTGCCACTTCCCTGAAGGTTCCAGCCTTAGAAAATGTGCCCACATGAAGTTCATAAATGATTAGTTCCTGCGTGGATAATCCTTTCCAGTTATGGTCTTTTATTTTTTTTATTGATAGAAGATCAATTGCTTCTGATGCTTCATGCACTCCGTTAGGTTGTGATAATGATGCCGGATCAGGAAATTTGTTATTGTTATTGATTTTTAGCATGTACCTGTCTCCGGGTTTTAATCCCGGACAGGCAGCCTGCCAGAAGCCATACTGCATTTTAACTAATTCTATTTTATTTTTTCCGGCAACTTCTAATGTTAACTTACGTACCTGGGGTGCCCAAACTTTAATGGTAGGGGAAGATTTCTCATGGAAATTGACACCCAGAGTGCGGCTTTCGACGAACGAAGTATTCATAAGCTATGGTTAAAATCAGTACTTGGGTTATTGCCTGATTTTCTTTAAAGTACCGATAGGTACAACCAGAGATTCAGGTTCAATATTTATGAAGTTCCGAATCTCCAGAATAGCTTTCTCAAAAAGAAATAAATTCAGCAGAACATGGGTTTGATCTTTATTATCAGGAATGAAACCGTAATTTTTTGCTTCATCAAGGTAGGCAGTCAGAAAAGCAGCCGATACTTTTTCTAACCAAATCTCCATGAGTGTATTCAGATATTTTTCATCAGCAGGAGAAAACTCCTTGCGGTATGAATATCCGATATGAATAGCATAATTAAATGAACTGATCATTGATGCCACATCTTTAAGCGGACAATGTTTAAGTTTACGCACACTTAGTGGATGTTCTACCTCTCCTTCAAAATCGGTAAAAATGAAATCCTTACCGGTAAAGAGCAGTTTATCGAGTTTGTAATTGCCATGTATACGGGTTTTAAAGGTAGATATCTTACTCTTCTCGAGAGTGTTCTGAATATAGGAGAAGTAGAAATCCTGGTCGGCAAATATTTCTTCGATATCGTTCTTTATTTCCTGATCAAGATCAGCCAAAAGGGGTTTTATATGTGAAAAAGTTCTTTTCACAAAAGTTCTCATGGACTGGTACAATGATTTCTGATAGAGTAGCGAAAATGGTTCAGGTTCAAAGCCTTTAACTTCTTTAATTGAACTAAGAGCATGATGAAGTTCGGCAGTACGCTTTCCCATCAATGCTATCATTTCAAGGAAAAATGGTCCGATGAGATCATCAATACTATCATTTTTTAATAAATCCATTGTTTCAATTTCTTCTTTCTCGCTTAAAACCTTATCAAAAAAGCTGTCAATGGAAGTTTGAAACAATTCCCAGGCATCTTCAGCATTTGGAATAAGATCTACCAATAAAGCAAGGGATGTATCTTCAAAATGTGTATGTTTATAATCAAGCCTGCCTACATAAGGTGGAATGTTTACAAAATCAGTATGTCTGGTAAGGTTTTTAATAATTTCTATATCGGGGTTTTCACCTTCCTGCAAATTGCGATACATCCTGAAAAAGTACTTATCGCCGAAGATCATGGAGGCATTGTTTCTCCTGAAAGAAACCACATGGGGTTTTAAGGGCATTTCTTCGGGTTTTAATTTACGCAATCTTGATCCGGATGACCCTTCAATTTCGCCACCCTGGATGCCTTTTAACTTTGCCCGTTTCTGTATGATGGAAAATAGTTTATCCAAAAGCAGATGATCATGAACCCCATCATAAAAGATAGCTTTTTCACGATCATAGTAAATATTTGCGATAACAGCATCCGGATGTTTGCTCTTGATTTCAAGCATTCTGTTATTTTGTGCAAGTGATACGGGCATAAGAAATATATCCTTAATTCCTTCAATAAGATCCATCTCAATCATAAAAAGGTAAGACGGTATCATTCGCGAATTAAGTGGAAAAACATCAATAATTCTGATATCTCTGAGTTTGCGAACATTCCCTTTAAACCATTTGCTCTTCCTTATGAAGTTGTAAAGCTGTTCTTTAATTATGTCCTGAATGTTTTTAGAAGGTACCTTCCACTCTGAACTGCTAACCTCAATGGTTTTGCATTCTTTGGGTAAATCTTTTGTCTTTTGAGTGGGTTTTTGTAACTCGAACCAAAAATAGTTTTTGAATTGCATGGAGAATGACCACGGTTCATCAGTAATCATAGGGAAGTCGTTTCGGCTGAATACTTCCATAGGTGTATAACCGGCATAATCATGCAGATCAAGTTCTACATATTGTGAATATCGCGAAAGGTTAACCACAACGAGAATAGATTCTTCTTCAAACTCCCTTATGAAGGCAAGTACTTTAGGATTATTGGTATTGATAAATTTAATGCTTCCTCTGCCAAATGCTTTAAACTTTTTTCTTTTGGCAATAACCCTGCGCTTCCACCAGAGAAATGAAGATGGATTTTTTTCGAGATTCTCAACATTAACCGTGGTAAAATGGTAGTTGTAATCAATTACCACCGGCAGAAATAACTTTTGTGGGTCGGCATTGGAAAAGCCGGCATTTTTGTCGGGCGACCATTGCATTGGGGTCCTTACGCCATCACGATCACCCAGGTAATAATTATCGCCCATACCAATTTCATCACCATAGTAAACGATGGGAGTTCCTGG
This sequence comes from Bacteroidales bacterium, assembly GCA_007118135.1. Taxonomy (GTDB): domain Bacteria; phylum Bacteroidota; class Bacteroidia; order Bacteroidales; family UBA7960; genus SKVR01. Next base: position 4,316 of record SKSE01000213.1, read on the forward strand.
CATTGAAAACAACAGGAAGTTCAGAAGCTCGATAGTGCGGGTATCGCCCCCGAAAAGCGGGAATAGCCTGCGCCGGATACCAACATTTACTCTTTTTTGCGGATCTTTGGCAAAGGTTTTATACATATAATCACGCTCTTCGTCAGAAACCATTTCAAGGGTAAGTTCGTCATGATTTCTCAGAAAAATGGCCCATTGGCAATTATCCGGTATTTGCGGGGTTTGCTCCATAATATCCACTACCGGGAACCTGTCTTCCATTCGTAGTGCCATGTATAGCCTGGGCATTAGCGGGAAGTGAAAAGCCATATGGCATTCATCGCCATCGCCAAAATAAGCACGTGAGTCGTTGGGCCATTGGTTGGCTTCGGCAAGAAGAAGCTTGTCCTGGTAGTTGTCATCGACATATTTTCTGAGTTCTTTCAGGTAGGCATGGGTTTGAGGCAGGTTTTCGCAGTTGGTTCCTTCCTCTTCAAAGAGGTAGGGTATAGCATCAAGGCGGAAACCATCCACACCCATTTCAAACCAGAAATCCAGTATTTTGAATATTTCTTTCTGAACCCTGGGGTTCTCAAAATTTAAATCGGGCTGATGGGAGTAAAACCTGTGCCAGTAGTAGGCTTTTGCTTCATGGTCATAGGTCCAGTTCGAAACTTCAAAGTCCTCGAAAATAATTCGGGCATCCTTATATTTTTCCGTTGTATCACTCCACACATAAAAGTCGCGATATGGACTTCCGGGTTTTGCTTTCCTTGCTCGCTGAAACCATTTGTGTTCGCTGGAAGTATGATTAATTACGAGCTCCGTTATGATTCGCAGACCCCTGTTATGTGCTTCTTTTACAAACCGCCTGAAATCTGCCAACGTTCCATATGAAGGATGTATGTTATTAAAATCGGCAATATCATAACCACCATCCTTTAGTGGTGATGGATAAAATGGAAGTAACCAGAGAGTATTCACACCCAGACTTTGAATATAATCCAGTTTTTGTATAAGTCCTTTAAAATCTCCAATACCATCACCATTGCTATCGTAAAAAGATCTTACATGAACCTGGTAAATAATAGCATCTTTGTACCATAGTGGATTACTTTCTCTAATAATGGGTTGCGCTGTCATAAATTATCTTGGTTTTTCTCATTAATATTTAAAAAACAACAAAAAGCAGGCATAGTTCATATTTTTCTATGTGAGTTCGTACCTGCAATATGAAAGGAAATAGTTATAGAATGTTACTGATTTTGTGTAAAATAAAAGTATAAAGATATAAAGACCTGAGTTTTATCAAAAAAAATCATAGAGAGTATTTGTTAAAGTATAATATCAAATTATTGAATATGAACAAAATAAGGTGGTTCTTTCTTTATTTTATAGAAAGCAAGAAATCAAAATAATACTGGAGGATAAGATATGAAAACATACAAAATTTCAGTTGTGATAGTTTTAGCCTTTCTGGCTATAAATTCAATACATGCAAATTTGCATAATGCACCCCCTGATACATTAAGCTTTGAAGCAATTGAAAAGGATGCTGAGCAGGAATACGAGCTTTTGATTTTTGACCCTGGATTTGACAGTTGGTTTGTAAGAAATTCCACACCTATGAGTTTTTATGAACAAGTCTATCTTGAAAACTGGAACCACAGGCTTGCTCAACAATGGAATACTAAACTGAGAACTTCGCGTCGCTGGGATTGCTTACCGCAAACCTATCTCAATTATGACCAGAGCATAGATTACGGAAAAGAGTTGAATTACAAGCTTTTCTATTATTTTCGGTATATGCATGAACGATGCCGCATATTTGACCAGGTACCCGGCAGTTGGCGCCGCAGATAGGTCCTTTGTTTGCATTATTTTTTAAGCAGATAGGATTTCAGCAATATTCTTCAGCTCAATATTAAAAGTTTTGTGATATTTAATGGATTTGCTGAATGGGGTAAACACAATATTGCGGTTTACTGAGCCCACCATTACTCCATGTTTGCCCTCAATCAAACCTTTTACAGCCTGGAAACCTAATCCACTTGCAAGTATTCTGTCAAAGGCAGATGGAGTAC
>SKSE01000311.1 GCA_007118135.1 Bacteroidales bacterium
GCAGGATCTTTCTTTTCGGGGTGATAATCAACCGCCGGAAGAGGCGTTAATACACTGTGTTCATCGCTTGTATGCAGGATTGTAAATCGCTGAGACTGGGCTGACATGTACATAGGCAGGATCATTAAAAATAACACTATACCAAAAACGGGATTATAAGTTCTTTTCATAGTTCACGTGTTACAGGTTAAATAGTTATTTTGAAGCAAGGCAATTATTCAACTTATCAAAGTAACGGATTTTTTTCGAAACTTCTTTTAATTCTGCCTTAAGCTTTTACGCTTCGGGCAAAATAATTGAACAATCTTGCAGTTAAAGAATTTATAAATGTTAGAATACAAAAACAGGAAACTTTCAAGGTATGATATTACGAATTCTTCTTATTACAATACTTTCCGGCTTTATTAGCTTTACCGCATCAGCACAATTGGTCAATATTGAAAAAAGCCGCAAGGAGGCCAAACCCGGCTTTCAGGGACATATTGATCTGAATCTTATGCTTACACAAAACACCCGTCAGATCTTTGAAACAGGCACCACAGCTCATGTGCAGTATCACAAGGACCGGCATACAGTGCTGGTACTCAACAATATCAGCTTGATGCGTGTGGAAGGGGATAATCTGATCAATAATGGATTTCAGCATCTGAGGTATAATTATAAACTGGGAGAAGGATTTACCACTGCCGAGGTTTTTACCCAACATCAATACAATTCCATCAGGTTGCTTCAGAGAAGATTTCTGCTGGGAGGTGGTCCCAGATTTAAGATCATTGAAAATGATAACCTTGGAATATATATTGCACCGCTGGTAATGTATGAACATGAACTGCTCAACGATGAGAATGAAACCCGGACCGACAAATTCAAGGGCGATTTGTATGTTTCAGGTACTTTTGCCCTGGATGAAAGGATAAATTTTTCGCATACCACCTATTATCAACCTGATTTTGCCCGTTTCAGCGAATACAGGATCTCAAGTGAAACCGGTCTTGAAATGAAGTTTAATGATAGTTTTTCTTTCCTGGTTACGTATAACCTGGCCTATGATTCGCACCCGCCACAGGATATTCCACAGCTTTTCTATACACTGAGAAATGGGATAAAATATAGCTTTTAAGGGTAGCTATTTTTCTTTAATTTTGCATTCTTACTTATAAGTCAATCATGAAGGAACAAAAACCCAGAGATATCATCCGAAACATTTCATTTATTTACTGGGCCATGCTGCTGGGACTGGTAACTTTTATCGTTGTTACTTCTCTATTTGTAAGCAATGTGGGAGAGGTCATCATCTCTGACCCCCATACTGCTTATATTCTTAAAACGGTCTTGATTTTTATCCTTATTGTTATTGCCCCCATTAGTTACCTGCTGCCCCAAAAACAGATCAACAACATTGATAAAGAACAGAAACTGACTGTAAAACTGGCAGCTTACCATACGGCCAGTCTCATCCGGTTTACATTGATGAACTCAGCGGGTATTCTTATAGCATTGGGTTTTATGCTTACTGCAAATACGAATCTGATATTTCTGCAGGCGGTAGTTATTTTGTTCTTTCTGATATATAAACCCAGTCCTTTCAAAATTGCATCTGACCTGGAACTGGATCAAAATGAGCGTCAACAGATTATGCCCGAATAGGACTTTCGAACTTTTTGTCAGAAAATTGTTTTATTTATTGAAATACCATTAAAATTCTAATCATTGCAATGAGTATAAAAGAAAAAGAACAAGAGATCATTGAAGAGTTTTCTCTTTTTGATGACTGGATGGATAAATACAATTACATTATTGAAGTGGGCAAATCCATTGATAAGATTGATGAGAAGTACAAAAAAAACCAATACCTGATAACCGGATGTCAGTCACAGGTATGGGTACATGCCGAATATAAAGACGGAAAGGTTTATTTCAAAGCCGACAGCGATGCACTGATTACTGCAGGTATAGTAGGGCTGTTGATGAGAGTTATGTCGGGCCAACCACCTGAAGAAATAATTCATACCAATCTAAACTTTATCGATGAGATCGGTCTTAAAGAACACCTTTCTCAAACCAGAAGTAACGGACTGGTAAATATGATAAAGCAAATGAAACTTTATGCACTTGCTTTTCAGGCTAAACACAAAAATTAAATCAAAAAATGTCAACATCAACAAATTATATGGATCTTGAAATGCGTATTGTAGATGCTCTCAAAACCGTTTATGATCCCGAGATTCCGGTAAATATTTATGACCTTGGATTAATCTACGAAATTGATGTTAAGGATGATAACTCTGTCCTTATCACCATGACCCTCACTAACCCCAATTGCCCGGTGGCTGATACTATGCCCCTGGAAGTAAAAGAAGCAGTTGAATTTGTTGAAGGCATTGAAAAAGTAGAAATCAAAATGGTTTTTGAACCCGAGTGGAACAAAGACATGATGACTGAAGCCGCAATGCTCGAACTAGGTCTTCTTTAATTGAAAAACTTACCTATGGGCTTACAAATTGCCCCACAAACAAAGGAGTATTAAACTGATTCTCCTTTAGTATAAAAATAAAGGGTCGGTCGGCAATAAATTCCTTTGGTTCTTCGATATCTGGAATCAGGGCAGTTGTTGTAACAATGATAGCAGTTGCCGCAGCTGCTTCTGAACCTTTCTCATCAATCTCAAAGAATACTTTTTGCAAAATAGCGCTGATAAACAAATCACGCTGACCACCAATACCTGAAAAGTTGGCTCTTGTATCAAAGGCTTTTTCCATGCCCATCTGCTTAAGCTGCCCGGAGAGTGAAAACTGTGACTCAATTTTAAATTTAGGTATTTCCATGTAAACTTCCTGAAGTATAAAGTTATCAACCATCTGACTATACTTCTCTGCATCAGGTATATAAGAAGAAATATCTCTGACATTTGTCTCGTCAGGAAGAATGATCATAAGCGATAAATGCGGACTGGTATATGGCAATTGAATTACCTTTCGGTCCTCAAGTTCCAGATACGGTATCCTGTTTTGACGCTGGCTCATGAATTCAATCGTACGAGGCTGCCCGCTGATGTCGTGAAACTCTTTTTGTATATTGTTTTCCTCTTCAAAAGGATGGCGCCAGTCTGATTTAATATAAATGGCATTAGCCAAAACCAATCGTGTTAAATGGTCAAGCGTACCCCGGGGTATAAGATTCCTTATTCTGTCGCGGGTATTTTCGGCGGCCCAGGCATTGATTCTTTCTTCAGCCTGTAAAGCATCGCCTATGAAATCAGTTTGTTCAAAAGCTCCGCCATGGTAAGTTTCCACATTATCCTTATAGGCATCAAGCACAGGATAGGTTTGCTCTACAAAAACCCTGTTGGCAAGATTAAAATCAACCAAAGTGTCGGTTTCCAACTGAGCAAAGCTGGAGAAGTAATGAAACCAGTTATTATGAAACTCATCAGCATCCTGAGCAAACCCTGTAAGCCCGCTTATCTCTTCACGGGTATCTGCCATTGCCCCGCTGTAAATTACTGCAAGTGCCATATTAAGGGAAACGGGAGAAAAAGAAAGATTCTGTTGTGGATGCTGCTGATTCAGATTTCTGAAAAGATCAAAGGAGAAATCGGTTAATTCGTTTGTCATGGTATAGGTTTCAAGAGGTTTCGTACCTGAAGGAAGGGTTGAAGTATCTATATCAATTTCACGGATGGGCTCAATTTGATCCTGAACATCTTCACTAATAGTTTCAACATCTTCTACTATTTCAACAGGTGCAGGCTCAATGCTACGGCATGATAAAAAAAACAATCCAAACACCATATAATAAACTGCAAATAAAAGGATGCGATTCTTCATAATTTTAATTTTTGAGATAAAATTACACAAATATAAAAAACCTTATGTTCCTGATTTTTGAATGTGTTGTTTTTTTGTTTGGAAAAAGGTTGTATTTTTGAGCCATTAACAAACCTTAATAATAATCACCCCATAAAATATTTAAAACATGAACTTTCCTGATGATTTGAAGTACACCAAAGATCATGAGTGGATCAAACTGGAAGGTGATACCGCTATTATTGGTATTACTGATTTTGCACAAAATGAGCTTGGAGATATAGTTTACATAGAAGTAAATACAGTTGGCGAAACCCTTGAGCAGGAAGAAACTTTCGGAACCATTGAAGCAGTAAAAACTGTTTCCGATCTTTTTATGCCCATCTCCGGTGAAGTTCTTGAATTTAATGAAGAACTGGAGGGAAGCCCAGACATAGTAAACCAGGATCCCTATGGTAAAGGCTGGATCGCAAAAATTAAGATAAGCGATCCATCTGAGCTTGATGAACTTCTCGATGTTGAAAAGTACAAAGAACTGGTAGGGTAATTCTTTAATGTTTCCGGCATTTCAATAAAATGAACTTTTACGAATGAGGTTCTGGCATTTACTTCCGGCGATTGTTTGGACTATTGTAATATTTTTTATCATCGCAATTCCCGGAAGCAGTATCCCTGAATCACCACTTTTTCTTATCCCGCATTTTGATAAAATAATTCATGCGGCTATATACCTTTTATTAGGCCTTTTATTAACCTATGGATTTGCAAAACAGAGGGATAAAAAATTTTTTAACCGCAATAAATATACTTTAGCAATAGTTTTTTGCGTTTTATATGGTATACTTACAGAATTAATTCAGCACTTTTATATTTCCGGAAGAAGTGGCGAATTAGCTGACGTAATAGCCAATATATCAGGTTCTTTAGCCGGAGTTTTACTTTATTATCTAATGAAGAAAGATCATCGGTTTAAGAAGATTTTAACATAATCATTTACAACTGAAGTTGTAGCAAAAAAATTTGTATATTAGCAGCCCGATAACTTAAAAAAATCACACAGGCATAGTCTGTACAAACCAGGATAAAACATTATGGAAGCAAAAAAAACACCAAAAGCTGACCTTGAGAACAAAAAGCGCATCTTCTTGATGACCGGTCTCGTCATTGCGCTGGGAATTACGCTGGTGGCTTTTGAATGGAGAACATACGAAAGGACCATAGTCGATTTGGGAATCCTTGAGATTGATTTCATTGAAGAAGAAGATATCCCGATTACAAGACCTGAAACTCCCCCTCCACCGCCCCCGCCGGAACCATCAACCGAGCTTATTATCGTTGATGATGATGTGGAAATCGATGAAGAGTTTATGATTGACACCGAAGCTACCGTATTTACTGAGGTGCAGGAATTTACGCCGATCATTGTGCAGGAGGAAGAAGTTGAGGAAGAACAAATCTTTACCATTGTGGAAGACCAGCCTACTTTCCCTGGTGGCGATGCAGCACTCATGCAGTATCTGCAAAGCAACCTCAGATACCCCACTATGGCTCGTGAAGCCGGTATTCAGGGTACAGTATTCGTTACCTTTGTTGTTGAACGCGACGGAAGCATTACTGACGTAAGAATACTCAGAGGTGTTGGTGGTGGTTTGGATGAGGAAGCCGTAAGGGTTGTAAGAAACATGCCCAACTGGACCCCTGGTCGTCAGCGTGGACAAGCCGTGAGGGTGCAGTTTAACCTTCCCATACGTTTCGTTCTGAACTAAAGAAGTATTTTTAAAAAGATATAGAGCCGCATTATTTTAGTGCGGCTTTTTTTATGCATAGAAAACCAATGGGGTTTTAACTGATTTTACTCCACACAACCTTATGCCGGAAAAGCTTCTGCAGGTTTTTTGCCAGTAATTGATTCTCTGCCTGTTTCAATCCGGGATCTTTTAACAGAATATCCAGTGCTTTTTGGCGGGCGTATTTGAGTATTTTCTCATCTTTACTCAGGTTAGCGATTTTCAGGTCAAGAATACCACTTTGCTGGGTGCCATGGATATCACCGGGGCCGCGCAATTGCATATCGGTTTCGGCAATCACAAAGCCATCGTTGGTACTTACCATGGTTTGAATGCGTTTTTTGGCATCATTTGAAAGTTTCACTCCGGTCATAAGAACGCACCACGACTGGTCGGCACCACGCCCTACCCTGCCTCGCAACTGATGCAACTGGGAAAGTCCGAAACGTTCGGCGCTTTCAATCACCATTACACTTGCATTGGGCACGTTGATACCCACCTCAATAACGGTGGTTGCCACCATTATTTGTGTTTCGCCCCTGACAAACCGCTGCATTTCGTAGTCCTTGTCCTGCGATTTCATTTTACCATGCACAATGCTCACCGCATAATCGGGTAGCGGAAATTCGCGCACAATACTTTCATAGCCATCCTGCAAGTCTTTCAAATCAAGTTTTTCCGACTCCTTGATAAGAGGATAAACCACATAAATCTGGCGTCCCTGTTTAATCTGTTCACGCATAAAGCCAAA
>SKSE01000180.1 GCA_007118135.1 Bacteroidales bacterium
AATACTTCATGCGATAGTAATGGACATCAGACATACTCTCCTCATAATCCACATTCATCGAGTAATCGCTGAAAATCAGAGAAGTATTAGAGAACATCCGGTCATCAATAATCCTGTTCCAACGCATGGTAAAAGTCTGATTTTGCCAATACAATGAATTTCTCTCTTGTATATTCGCTTCCCTATCATAACTGTTTACTTTATCTCTGCCCAGATAGGCACTGACAAACAAGTGATTATTGTTGTTTACCCGATACTTTAATTTTGCATTGCTGTCATAAAAGTAAAAATCCAGTGTTTCCCCATCTGAAAGAAAAGGTTTGGTAAGCAAATCATAATAAGTTCTGCGACCGGCAACCAGAAAGGTAACCTTATCATTCACCAGGGGGCCTTCCAGCAGTACACGCGAAGATACCAGCCCAATCCCAACTTCTCCCCCGATTTTATCCTGGCGCCCGTCTTTCATCGTAATATCAAGAACAGAAGATAACCGCCCGCCATACCGGGCAGGAAAACCTCCCGTGGTAATGTGAACATCTTTTATGGCATCACCATTAAACAAAGAGAGAAACCCAAAAACATGAGTGGCGTTATATACAGTGGCCTCATCCAGAATTATCAGATTTTGATCACCCCCGCCACCCCGCACATGAAACCCTGAAGAACCCTCCCGTTGGCGTTGAATACCAGGCATCAACTGCAAAACTTTTATTATATCCTTTTCTCCCCCCAAGGCTGGCAGCCCTTTTACATGCAGTAAAGGCAAATCCATGCGTCCTAACAAAATATCGTCGGACAATCTGCTTTGGGCTACAACCTCCACTGCCTCTAACTCAACACTCCCCTCCAGCCTTACTTCAATGCGCTCATTTCTTTGAACATTTACCACCTTCCTCAAAGAAGAATACCCAACATAAGAAAACACCACCGTGTGTTCACCTTCCGGCAATAACATACTGAAAAAACCATAGGCATTGGCAGAAGTACCTGTTTTTAGCTCATCAACATATAGGTTGGCTCCGGGCAGGGTTTCACCACTTCTGGCATCCACAATCTGACCACTTAAGGTATAGTTATTCTGTGCTGTTGCAACCTCCCCGTCAAACAAGAACAAAAACAAAAGAGGCTGAAACAACAGGAAACAAATTCTATCTTTTTGCAAAACAGGGGAAGGTTAAAAGTTGAAATTGAAGCGTATAGACGGTATGCTTTTATATCCTTTGGAAATATCTAAATGAGAAAATTTCCACATAAAATCAAAAGAAAAAAAAGCATTGGGATTCCCATAATGAATAACCGGTGCCACAAAATACTTAAACCGATAATCATCTCCTTCCTGATAACCAGGATTAGTTACAGATAAAGATGTATGAGAAAACTTGTAATATTCAAGGTAGGGACTAATTTCGACGGCAAAACCAAATTTCCGAAACCTATATACTTCATATCGGACAAATATCCCACTATTGAAAGTAGAGACTCTATTATCGCTAAAGTTTGTTCTGAAGTCCACCCCGGAAATTTCAGGGCCAATTAAAATTTTGGGTTGGATTTGGTATCCATAACGCAAAGCCCATACAGTAGAATAATATCCATTAATCCAATCAATCACTCCATCAGGATGAGGATTTAGCTGAAATCCTACCCGATGGTTTCTAACTTTGGAAGTTTCCGTTGAAGCGGATAATGAATCCGGTTCCTTGGCCGATATTTTACCAGGTTGCAAACCCCAGAAAAACAATAATAAAAATAAAAGTAAACCTGTTTGCTTGCTAATCATCATAACTGAAAATGTAAATAAATCATTAAAACAAATAACCTATGTTTCCGGTGGCAAATGTAATATAATTTCATATATAGGGGGGGCAATTGGTAAAAAAGCTAAATTTTAACGTTTTGGGGAGAGGATTGAAGAATGTAGATTTTAGAATGCAGATTTTAGATTTCGGAGGCTTGAATCCATAAATAGGTACTGGAAAAGGATAGCTCAATAACTATGGTTCCGCGAGCAGTTCATCCCATAAAAAACTCCTTTCAACCAGAGAATAGCCACCAAAAACACCATAACCATTTGTAATATTAGTGTAAACAGTCTGAGGCTGCACAAAAGGGTTATCCGAAGCATCCAGAAACTCTTCAATGCTTTCCAGGTATTGATAAGAATGAAAGTCCATGGAAAAAAGTTTTAAATCGATTGTTTGTGGGAAAAAGTTACAGGTATCGGGGAAGGTTCGTTTGGGTAGCGAAAACTTTCCTGTCTGGGTAATCCTTGATTCTATTGTGGCATCAATAAGCGGGCTGAAATCAAACAGATCCCGATTGAAAACATCTTCGTTTGCACCCTCTTCACCCCAACATGTAACCGTTCCATTCACTTCAGCAAAAAACTGAAAATAATTTTCTGAGGACAACGAAATACTATCAATGTAACAATCCACAAAAAATTCTCTGCGGTAGCCATGGTCTATCGAATCGATAAACACAGGATAGAAGCTTTTATGCCCGAAAGGGATGGTCGTATTTGATTTAACATCATCAAAATCAGGATGAGTTATGAGCAAGAAGTAACTTTCACCTGCTGTAACCGGAAAATGTTCGGTACTTGCATTATATTGCCTTCTTTGGTCAGAGTACTCCAACAATAATGAATCACCATATTCGGAGATAATCACTACGTTGGCATCCCGAACAGGATCGTCAGAATAATGGGAATCATCATGACCTATCACCCGGGCCTGGTGAAGTACCAGGTTAATTTCGGTCATTCCGGGATACAAATAAGCGTGAACTATAACTGGTGGGGTAAGAAAAGGAAGCTCCATGTCTTCCACAAGTGTAGAACATGCAAAAAAAGAAGCAGCAAACAGAAACGTTGCAATGACGAATTTTCTCTTTATTCTTATTATTCTCATAACCTGCAATGTTTAGAATTTCCTGACATAGGATATGGATGGGATAATGGGAAAAAGGGTATTTTTTCTAAGTACTCTTTTTTTTGTAACAAAGTCTGTGGCCATATCATAAGAAAAAGGATTCATTCTGTTGTAAGCGTTGTACAAACCTATTTCCCAAATCCTTGTACCATATTTTAAAGGTTTCGAAAAAGAGGCACTGATATCAAGCCGATGGTAATTTTGGGTTTGGAAATTATTCCTGTTTTGAAAATAGTCTACCTGCACAAACTGATTCAAACCTGTATGGGCATCAAAATCCCAGGGTTTGAAGCTATAGGAAGTATGGTAGGGTATTGTTATGGGATAGCCTGTCATATATACCCATGTCATGGAGAATTGAATCCTTGGAGAAAACTCATAATTCAGGACCAGAGCAAGGTCGTGCCGTCGATCAAAATTGGCAGGATAGGACTCTCCCTGGTTTATCTCTGCAAATTGCACATCAGCCTTTGACCAGGTATAGGCCAGCCAACCATTTACTTTCCCTTTTCGCTTATGCAGTAAAAATTCAAAACCATAAGCTTGTGATTGACCAACGGTAACATTATCCTCCCATTCAATGTCTGCGTCGGGATTTTGGTCATCAAAAAAGAAAAAGTTGGCTCCATCTCTGTATGTCAAAACATTATCTGATGTTTTATAAAAGGATTCTACGGTCAATTCTAATTGATGCTTTTTCAACCCATAATGCCAGCCCAGAGAAATCTGGTTGCTGCTTTGGGCAGGCAAATTGCCACTCACGGGCAACCACAAATCGGTTGGCAACGCACCGGAAGTATTGCTTAATAAATGAATATACTGGTTCATATGAGAATAAGAGGCCTTCAAAGATTGGTTATCGGTTAGATTATAGCCTGCCATGAATCTGGGCTCAGGCCTCACATAGCCCCGGCCGGAAGTATGGTACATCGATAAACGCAAACCGGCATTGTACATCCATTTTCCTTTCTGAAATTCATTCTCAATATAAGCCCCTCCTTCGAACGTATGGATTGATGCTTTCTTATTCTCTTGTTCATTGGCAAACTCATTGGTAATTTCAAAACTGCCCGGACTAAAATGATGGTAAATTCCCTGTCCTCCAAATCTGACCGTATGAAAAGGAAAAGGGCTAAATATCATGTCTGTTTTCAGTGTGTAATCCCTGATACCGGTATAATAATCCAATATATATTTTTGATCTTCCCTGGTATTGATTCTCTCATAAAAGAAACCCGTCTTGTATTGACTGAATAGCAAAGTATTGTTCATAAAAAACCCACCGGGGAAAGCGGAAGCCATTCTGAGGCTTACCAAGGCATTGTTCCACCTCAAACCATTCCTATTTTGCTCACCAGGTTCACTGTAGCGGGTATAAAAGCTGTCATCACCAAAAAAACCACTTACATACAACCTTTGATTGTCATTGATTTTATGGTTTACCTTTGCATTAAGATCATAGAAATAGTAACCCATCTTTTCTTCTTCCGGCAAGAAGGGTGTAACCAATTGGTCAAGATAAGTTCTTCTGCCTGAGAGAAGAAATGAGGTTTGACCTTTTTTCAAAGGCCCTTCTGCAGTAAACCTCGATGAGATGATTCCCAAACCTATTTCACCCTTGTAATTTTGCATATCGCCGTCGCGCATGGTTATATCCATAACGGAAGACAATCTTCCGCCATATCGTGCGGGGAAGCCACCTTTCACCAGTTTAACATCTTTGATGGCATCACCATTGAATAAGGAGAAGAAGCCAAACAAGTGATTGGCATTATACACAATGGCATCATCCAGAATAATCAGATTCTGATCATTGCCCCCACCCCTCACAAACAGACCTCCGGTGCCTTCACTCCCCCCCTGAACACCAGGCATAAGTTGAAAAACTTTCATGATATCCCTTTCTCCCAGCAAAGAAGAGGTGCTTGTGATTTGTGACATGGGTAGCTCGATCATACCCATATAGGGAGATTTTGCAACAGACTGCCGTGCAGTAACTTCAACGGTTTCCAGTTCTATACTCAAAACCATGGGTACATCCAGTCTTTTGTTGCTATTCAGACTAATGACAGCCTCCTTCTCCCTGTATCCCACAAATGAAAACCGGACAGTATGTTCTCCTTCAGGCAGCATAATGCTGTAAAAACCATAGTTGTTGGTAACAACCCCAGTCTGGGAATCAGGAATATAAACATGTGCCCCGGGAATACTCTCGCCCGATAAAGAATCTTTCACAAATCCACTCAAACTGTAATGAGACGTCTGTTCTGCAACTAAATGTGCACCAAACAAACATTGCCATAGTAAAAACAGGATAATTAGAAAGTGCTTTTTCCCCATTGTCAGAAGTGATAATTTATTTTAAAAGAAAAAACATTTCTCCGGTTGTCGATAAGAGGTTCGGTAGAAAACTTCCATAGAAGATCCAAACTCCATCGGCTTTCAGTAGATTTGAAGTTTATCCCAGGAGCTACATAATAACCCCAGTCAAAACCATCTATGGTTTCCATCTCACCAAACATACTTACGGTATTGTCGTAATATGTTGCATATGCAGAGGTTTCGCCAAAAAAATGCATACCACCAAACGAATACAACATATATCTTGCCCAGGGCCCGGCATTGAGATTTAGGTAGCCCCTGTTATCGCGTGAGGATGTCTGATACCATGTGAATTCTCCACCAACAATAACTTTGTTGTTCACAGGTAAATGCTGACCATACCGGACAGAAAACACCAACAGGGTTCTGACAAAACTACCTCCCCCAAGCTCATTAAAAAAATGATCATTAAAGAAAGGATTAGCCTGGATACCGATTCGATGCGAGGGTTCTGGTTTGCTTTCTTCCTGGGCTCTCAGAGGTAACGAACAGATTACAACGACAAGGAGAAAAAGGGTCGGATTTTTCATAGGAAAAATGTTATTATGAATAAGACAAACATGCTATTATGGAAGAGGTCGGGGTGGGAATAATAGTTTCGCAGCTATGAGAATTCCCATCCCTTTTTTCTTCCTTTTATTTACATTCCATGCAATCATTTAACATAGCTAACTTATGTTTCTGAATGCAAATATAACAAAAATCTGGGGGGGGCAAATGCTATTTTTAGTTAATTTTAACATAAATAATCTTGCAGCTATTTTGCTTAGTTTATAAAATTCATATCAGCAGAATGCTCTATGGACTGGATATGAGCTACATGTATTTAGAGATTTAGCTTTGCTGCTACTTCGTGGTCTCACCCGTAATAATGCGGAATCGAAACCACCGCTGTAGCGGAAGTCCCTTCGACAGGCTCAGGTCCAGCAACGACAGGCTCAGGGACCAGAAACGACAATCTCAGGCACCAGCAACCACACCCTACTCCACAAAAGACCTCAACGCACGTGCCC
>SKSE01000156.1 GCA_007118135.1 Bacteroidales bacterium
TCAGTAATTTCGGGCTTTCCACCATCTTTTGGAAATTTGTACATCTTCATCTCAAGCACGTCAACAACACTGTCGAAGCCCATTCCGGCATTTACGGGGAACTGTGCGGGGATTACCCTGTCACCGAATTGTACCTTCAACTGGCGGAGGCTTTCATCAAAATTGGCTTTTTCATGATCGAGCTGGTTGAGCAGGAAAACCACAGGCTTTTCCAAACGACTGATCTGACGCCAGCTGATCTCAGTTCCTACTTCCACACCGTTTTGTGCGTTTACCAGCATAACAGCGGTATCGGCCACTTTAAGTGCGGCAACCACTTCGCCGATAAAGTCATCAAAACCCGGAGTGTCAATAATATTAATTTTCTTTCCTTCAAATTCGGAATACAATACGGTTGAAAAAACGGATGCCTGTCTTTCAAGCTCTATTTCCCTGTAATCGGAAACAGAGTTTTTATCGTCAACTGATCCTCTGCGGTTGATTACGCCGCCTTCAAAAAGCATGGCTTCAGCAAGGGTGGTTTTTCCTGATTTGGTGCCACCCACCAGCGCAATGTTCTTAATCTCGTTCGTTTGATATACTTTCATTGTTTATTAAATTTTGTGAACTGGAATTATGATTACAATTCAGATATTATTTTTTGGATTGATTTCAGATTGATCTTTCCGGGAAAAACTGTTTGTTTTTCAGGGTTTAAGCCCCTTTGAAAAAAGTTGCTAAAGTTATGAAAAAACTGCAAAGAATAAACACAAATCAACTTAAATTTCAAAGGTTACCAAATCAACAAATTCCTGCAGCCGTTTATTGATATCCTGTTCGCTTAGTTCTGTGAGCCTGTCGGTTCCAAATTTTTCAACGGTAAAACTGGCCATAGCCGATCCGTAAATGATGGCCCGTTTCATGTTTTCAAAACCGGTATCACCGGTTTTGGCAATGTATCCTATGAAACCGCCTGCAAAAGTATCACCTGCTCCGGTGGGGTCAAAAACATTCTCAAGGGGCATGGCAGGTGCATGGAATATCCGGTTTTCATGAAACAGCAAAGCACCATGTTCACCTTTTTTTACGATTAGGAAGCGAGGACCCATGGAAAGGATCTTTTTGGCTGCCTTCACAAGCGAATACTCACCTGAAAGTTGTCGGGCCTCCTCATCATTGATGGTGAGCACATCCACCATGGATATCACATCCACCAGGTCATTCAATGCCGAATCCATCCAGAAGTTCATGGTATCCATTACGATGAGCTCAGGACGAGGGTCCATCTGCTCAATCACTCTGCGCTGGATAGCAGGAGTAAGGTTTCCCAGCATCAGGTATTTACTGTTGCGGGAGTGCGTAGGTACAACGGGATCAAAATCGGCAAGCACATTAAGATCGGTAACCAAGGTATCGCGCATATTCATGTTTTCATGATAGCGCCCTGCCCAGAAAAATGTTTTCCCCTCTTTTACGATGCGTAATCCGCTGGTATCAATATGTCTTTCTCTGAAAAGGTCAAGATATTCCTGTAGGAAATCGCCACCGACTACTGATACAATACCAATGTTTTCGGTAAGATGACTGGCTGCAAGGCCAATATAGGTTCCAGCACCGCCCAGTATCTTTCCGGTTTTTCCAAAAGGAGATTCAACTTCGTCAAAAGCAACGGTTCCAACAATCAATAAACTCATATAAAACAGCTTTTTTCAAAAAACAGTGCAAAGATAGGTTTTCTGCTGTAATTAGCTGAGTAATAAAAAAAATAAAAGGAAATCATAGTAAGATAAATGCCCGGTAATCTCTCTTTTGGGAAGATTTTTTGAGTATAAAGAAAAACAGGGAATTTTAATATCTTTTTCCTACTCCACGGTAACCGATTTGGCCAGATTTCTGGGTTGATCTACGTTACATCCTCTCAAAACTGCTATGTGATAAGAAAGCAACTGTAAAGGGATACTGGCCACAATGGGCACAAGTGCTTCGTCGGTATCGGGAATTTCAATTACATAGTCAGCCATCTGGCTTACCACTAAATCGCCTTTGGTAACTATAGCTACAATAACACCTTTGCGGGCCTTAACTTCCTGTATATTGCTGATAACCTTATCGTAAGCCCCCTTTTTGGTGGCAATTACCACTACTGGCATATGGGCATCAATGAGTGCAATAGGTCCGTGTTTCATTTCTGCTGCAGGGTAACCTTCGGCATGTATATAGGAGATTTCTTTAAGTTTTAGTGCCCCTTCCAATGCAAGTGGAAAGTTATAGCCCCTGCCCAGGTAAAGGAAATTATTGGCAAACTTAAATACTTTGGAAATTTCAAGTATCTGTTGATTTACGTCAAGGGTTTTCTCTACCTTATCAGGAAGAGAATCCAGTTCTGCAAGAAGCTGGTAGTAGCGGTTTTTGGGAATAGACCCTTTTTTCATTGCAATTGAAAGCGCCATGAGGGCAAGTATAGTAACCTGTGCAGTAAATGCTTTTGTGGATGCCACTCCGATTTCAGGCCCGGCGTGTGTATAGGAACCGGCATGAGTAGCACGGGCAATAGAAGAACCTACCACATTACAAATACCAATGATAGTAGCTCCTTTTGATTTAGCCAGTTCTATGGCAGCGAGGGTATCGGCTGTTTCGCCCGACTGGCTGATGGCAATTACAATATCATCTTCATAGATTACCGGATTACGGTACCTGAACTCCGAAGCGTATTCAACCTCTACAGGAATTCTGGTAAGCTCCTCCCATAGATATTCGCCTACAAGTCCGGCATGCCATGATGTACCACAAGCAATGATTAGTATGCGACGGGCATTGATAAGTTTTTGTTCATAATCGATAATGCCACCCAGGGTAACTATTCCTTTTTCAATATTAAGACGCCCTCTCATGGAATCTTTTATAGAACGGGGTTGCTCATAAATCTCTTTGAGCATAAAATGTGGAAATCCGCCCTTCTCTATTGCGGAAAGTTGCATTTCAAGCTGCTGTATATAAGGATTTTTATCCTTATTCCGAATAGTTTTAACCTTGATTTCGTCAGGTGCTTTCAAAAAAGCTACCTCTTCATCATCAAGGTAAACAACTTTTTTTGTGTACTCTACAATTGGAGTTGCATCGGATGCTATAAAAAACTCATCCTCACCAATACCAATAACCAGGGGGCTGCCTTTCTTGGCTGCTATAAGTGTGTCTGGCTGGGTTTTGTCGATTATTACAATAGCGTAAGCCCCAACAACATAGTTTAATGAAATTCTTACGGCTTCAAGTAAATCTACATTTTCATTTGCCTGAATATGTTCAATAAGATGAATTAAGACTTCGGTATCAGTTTCGCTCTCAAACTGATGTCCACGATTAATAAGCTCCTCTTTCAGGCTGGAATAATTTTCAATAATACCATTATGAATAATGGCAAGATTTTTTGATTGACTATAATGTGGGTGGGCATTAATTTGGTTAGGCTCGCCGTGGGTTGCCCATCGTGTATGAGCTATTCCTGTAGTGCCCGGTAGTTCGTGACCTTGCAAAATGCTTTCGAGGTCAGCCACTTTACCATGACTTTTAAACACCTGAAGATCATGATTTAGCAAGGCAATTCCTGCACTATCATAGCCTCTGTATTCAAGTCTTTTAAGTCCTTTAATTAATATGGGAAGAGCTTCCCGTTTTCCAAGGTAACCAACTATTCCACACATTATTTCCTGTTTTAATTGCTATTTACCGGTTGGGTATATTTTATCTCCAGCCGCATAGGATTATTTTCTACGGAAGGACCTCTGATAACAGCCCTTGATGCATTTCCGAAAGAGTTACTTACCCTCACATAAAGCGGATAATTTGGGATTTCACCACTAAGGACTTTTTGAACGTGTCTTGTTACATTAAAGAAATACTCTTTTTTATTTTCATTAAGAGCACCTCCGAAATAAATAATTCCATATTCGAAATCGGAAAGATTTATGATTTCGCCATTTTCATCTTCCTTTAGTAACACCAGATTTCTGGCAAAGCCAAAATCATCCTGAATTACCTCATCATCAATTGGCAGGTAAAGCCTGGCTGAGTTTATAGCAATTTGTCCTGAGGTGTTTTCAATGAGATCTTCTAATTCAGGAAGCCATATTTTGGTTCTGAAATTTGACATTGAACGAACAAATGTTCGTTGCATTCCGGCAACTGTATCACCCTGAATAATTTGATTTTTTATTTCTTCAGATGCATGAGCATAGTCGAAATTATCAAAATGAGAATAGCGACGGCCAAATTGTTCGTATAAAGGGAATGAATAAGATGTTGCTATTGTATCAAAATCCAGAATGTAACTATAATGAATTCGCATTCTTGAAAGTGTTGACCGGAGATTAAAATATACAACTGATCCAGGATTTTCATTATCTTCCACAGTTATATAAAACCCCTTGAAAAACCCACGATAATCCTGATAAGAGGTTAGCGCTGATGTTATGTCGGAATTATCAATGAAATATCGGCCAAAAGATTTGGGCAGATGAAACCGGGCATGAGGAGATAATTTAACGGTATCCTGCCCCCTGATTTCGACTATTGAATCCAAAGGTTTAGGTAAGAACTCATTGAAGTAGAGGGGCTCAGGTTTAAAATTCAACACTTTATTCGAGTAAATAGTACCTTCGGGTATAGTGTCTGTAAGTTCATATATGCTAAGTTGCAGAGGCGTTGAAATATCACCGAAATACCCTTCATAGGCCATGCTTAAAACCACAGAATCTATCAATATATTACCAGATTCTATTGAACCCGGAATATTAAAAGGTATTGTTTGTGGCAATGCTTCAGTATAAATACTTGCTTTGGTTTTTCCAAAAACAGGATCATTCACCATACCTAATAACTGAAGGTTGGCAATTGAAGATGGCACAGAGTCTTCGATCTGTGTAAAAGCTGAGGCCGGGAGAATCTTTTTTAATGTCAGTCCAAGTTGGTCATCGATAAGATCCATTCCGATGCTGTCAAACTCTTTTGTACAGGACGATATGTAAATACCGGCAATAATAATAAAGACTGGGAAGATCCGGCTTAAACGGAAAAAACCCCGGCCAAGCCGGGGGTTGTTGATTTTTTTCAAAACTACTCTATGTTTGATGTTAAAAAATTTTTATCGTATCACTTACGCTTTAGAAACGCAAAGTTATAGTAAAAATTATTGAGTAAGCACAGATTCGTGAACAATTATTTCATCGTAGAACTCATTGTAAGCATCCATATACTTATCAGCAGGCTGATACTCAAGTACAGGCTTACCTGACTTCATTGCATAATCTTCCAGTTCGGGATTAATTTTTTCGCTTCCGAAAATAATACCATCGGAGAAGTCCATGGCGGTCTTACTTAGGTTCAGATAGGTCGGGTCTTTCAGTTTTTCAAGATGTTCAACTCCGACTCCCTGAGTCTGAAATTTGTTGGCAAGACCTGCGTCCAGGTTGCCTTCAAAATCGTCATTATAAATGGAGTAAACCACTTTGGTGTCAGAAAACATACCTGTATCTTTAAGTGCAATCTTTACGTAAACCGGCATGAGTGCGGTAAACCAACCATTGCAATGTACAACACTTGGAGCCCAGCTAAGCTTTTTAACTGTTTCAATAACTCCACGGGTAAAAAATATTGCCCTTTCGTCATTGTCAGGGAAAAGCTTACCCGTTTTATCTCTTACTGTAAATTTGCGTTTGAAGAAATCATCGTTGTCGATGAAGTAGATTTGCATTCTGGCAGATTGAATTGAAGCAACTTTGATAATCAGCGGGTGGTCGGTATCATTAATTACCAGATTCATACCTGAGAGACGAATCACTTCATGCAATTGATTTCTTCTTTCATTAATATTTCCGAAACGTGGCATGAACGTTCTTATCTCTTTACCCCGCTCCTGAATTCCTTGTGGAAGTTGTCGGCCGATTAGGCCCTGGTGTGACTCCTTTAAATATGGGGTTATCTCCTGCTGTACAAAAAGAACTTTGGGTTTTTCCATAGAAGCATTAAATTGACTGTTAGTAAAATAATATGCAAAGGTACACTTTTTTTTGCTATTTTTCAAATTAATACATTAGCTTTGCCCGCTTGTTAAAAAGCTTTGCGTATTGAATGCAAGTATCTAAATGTTAATATTTTGCGAGCTTATGGAATGCTTTTCCCCATGTTATTTCTACCTTCTAAGAGCAAAGTTTTTATCATTTAAGGTAATACTTTTTTATCCTGTTTTCTGTTAACAAATTTTAATTGTGAAAATTATCAACACAATACAAGAGATGCAGGCGTTTAGTAGTTTCCAACGTAAAAAAGGGGAAA
>SKSE01000183.1 GCA_007118135.1 Bacteroidales bacterium
ACTCCTTCAGCAGCTCCTCCTTGGTTGCGAAATTTTCGTAAAGCGTTCGCTTCGACATACCCAGGCTCTCGGCAATCTCATCCATGGTGATGGATCGTATGCCAAAGCGGAAAAACATCTGCGAAGCCTGATCTAGAATTCTTGTTTTTACATCCATTTTTTACTCTCTGCTGTTTTTTCATGAAGCCGAAACTGCAAATCAAAAAACTTAAAAGGTTTTCAAAGTTTCGGAGTGGTTTTAACACAATCTGTGCCACATTGTTTTTTTTATTAGGTTTTTTTTTGATTTTACCCTTTTGCAGGTGTCTGAGTCTGTTGATTGACTTTGCCTGAAGATGGCTTCAACCTGCCTGAATTTCCGATATTAATGCCTGTTTTTGAACTGTTTATAAAATTTAAACCAGGAAATATAGCAATCGAAGTTAGTTTAAATAAATGCCAAAGGTATAAAACTTTGAATACTAAATTAGTTTTTTAGGTTAAATTAGGATTTTTTTCAAATTGTTCAAAGATGTGCGAAAATGAACAATGGGTGTGCGGAATTGAGCAGGGTGGATGATACGAACCGCGGAGTCGTGGAGAACGCGGAGGGTTTTGATGCTCCTGACGCTTGTCATCCTGAAAGAAGCGCAGCGGAGTAAAGGATCTCGTTGCCTTGGCAGCCCGTTTAAAACAAAATTCCGGGCACGAGCTGTAGTCGTACCCGGAAATTATTTGCATCGATGGCAATAAATATCACCCCTTTCTGTAGCTGATTCTTTCGAGTACCACCTGTTTTACTTCATTCATATGAATGCGTTCCTGCAGCATGGTGTCGCGTTCGCGGATCGTAACGGTGTTATCTTCGAGGGTCTGGTGGTCGATGGTAATGCAATAGGGAGTACCAATGGCATCCTGGCGACGGTAGCGGCGGCCAATGGCATCCTTTTCTTCATAGCGGCACATGAAATCGTATTTCAGGTTATCCATGAGCTCACGGGCTTTCTCAGGAAGGCCATCTTTTTTCATGAGCGGTAAAATAGCTGCCTTAACAGGTGCCAGCATGGGTGGCAGGTTAAGAACCACGCGCTGTGAGCCGTCATCAAGAGTTTCTTCTCTGTATGCATGGCTCAGGATGGCCAGGAACATACGGTCAAGACCTATGGAAGTTTCCACCACAAAAGGCACATAACTCTCGTTGGTTTCGGGGTCGAAATACTGAAGCTTCTTACCGGAAAATTTCTGATGTGCTGCAAGATCAAAATCGGTACGTGAGTGAATTCCTTCCAGTTCCTTGAATCCAAAAGGAAATTGAAACTCAATATCTGCAGCTGCATTGGCATAGTGAGCCAGCTTGTCATGATCGTGGAAACGGAAGAACTCCTGAGGTATGCCCAGCGATTTGTGCCATTTCATCCTGTCCTCCTTCCAGTAATCATACCATTGCATTTCTTCGCCGGGGCGCACAAAAAACTGCATTTCCATCTGCTCAAACTCACGCATACGGAAAACGAACTGCCTGGCAACAATCTCATTACGGAAAGCCTTTCCAATCTGAGCAATACCAAAAGGAATTTTCATGCGTCCGGTTTTCTGCACGTTCAGATAATTAACGAAAATGCCCTGTGCAGTCTCGGGTCGCAGATAGATAAGATTGGCATCTTCACTCAGCGACCCCATCTGGGTGTTGAACATCAGGTTAAACTGCCTTACCTCAGTCCAGTTTTTGGAACCCGATACGGGGCAGGCAATCTCCAGATCTTCAATCAGAGCCTTAACATCCTTCAGGTCATTATTGTCGAGAGCCGCCACAAAACGTGTACGGATAGCATCGATCTTTTCCTGGTTGGCCAGCACCCGCGGATTGGTTTCGCGGAACATTTTCTCATCAAAGCTGTCGCCAAATCTTTTATAGGCTTTCTCAACCTCTTTGTTAATCTTCTCTTCCAATTTGGCCATGTGGTCTTCAATAAGCACATCGGCGCGGTATCTTTTTTTGGAATCTTTATTATCGATAAGGGGATCATTGAATGCATCAACGTGCCCTGAAGCCTTCCATACAGTGGGATGCATAAAAATAGCAGCATCAATACCCACAATATTTTCGTGGTACTGCACCATGGATTTCCACCAGTAGTCTTTGATATTGTTTTTCAGGGCCGAGCCATTTTGCCCGTAATCATAAACGGCACTCAGGCCATCATAAATTTCACTGCTTTGAAAAATAAATCCATACTCTTTGGCATGGGCTATGATTTTTTTGAAAATATCTTCTCCTTTTTGCATACGACGAATTTCTGTCTTTATGGGTTAACTATATTTTTAATCAGGGGGTTGTAAAAAGTTTTTCCTTGTTTATTACCACTTTCAGACTTTTGGGAATGATGGTGAATGTAAAGGGCGATTGTCCCAGCGATTCGCCATCAGCCTCCATAAGTACAGGGGTTTTGGGTTCAATGACGATTTGCCTTCCCTGGTGCATTTCTACCTTTTTGTGTTTGCCAATGGTTCCATTGTAAAGGCGATTAACATTGGCAATAACCGACCACTTACTCATATCTTTAATAATGGTAATATCAAAAAGGCCATCATTTGTTACCGCATCCGGGGCCTGTTTCATTCCGCCTCCGTTAAACTGCCCTATAGCTACTCCCACGCTGAAAATATGATGATTCATTTCCTCATCATCAATTTTAATTCGTGTGGGAACCGACTTAAATGCAAACAGCGACAAAAAAATGTTTTTAAAATAGACCAGTACATTTCCCTTCCCCAGATCTTTATCGGCGTTGGTCTTCTGGGCTACCAGTCCATCGAAGCCCAAACCCACCATATTGATGAAGTAGCGTAAATTGATTCCCGGTCCATTGGCATAACTTACCATTCCTGCATCCTGCATAAAAGTGTCTTCTTTTTTGATAAGAATGATGCTTTTCTCATAATCCATGGGCATACCGTAGGTACGTCCCCAGTCGTTTCCTGTACCTACCGAAATATTTGCAATGGTAATTTCTTCAGGTTTTACACATTTTTGCCAGAAAACTCCGTTAACCACCTCGTTGAGGGTGCCATCTCCACCTATGGAAATAATTTTACGAAACCCTTTTTTGATGTATCCTTTGGTGAGAGAAATAGCATGACCGCGATTTTCAGTGAAAACAGGTTCAAAATCAATTTGATGCTTTTCCAGCAATCTTTTGATCTTATTCCAGTCCTTTTCACACTTTTTTACTCCTGCATTGGGATTTACAACGGCAAGCCACCTGTTTCCCGGTTCTGTATTTTCCAATTGTCCCTGCTGTTAAATTATCAGATTCAGCGCATTACAAAATGCCTGTGCTGGTTTTCAGCGAAGTGCAAAAATACGAAAAAAGCATTAAGGATTTACCAGCTTTTTTTCAAGCAGAATTTTGGCAATCTGCACAGCGTTAGTAGCAGCACCCTTACGCAGGTTATCGGCCACTACCCACATATCCAGGGAGTTTTCACGCGAAAGGTCGCGCCGGATGCGTCCCACAAACACTTCATCCTTTCCTTCTGCAAAGCGCGGCATGGGATAAATATTTTCTGAAACATTATCCTGTAAAACCAGTCCGGGAGTATTCAAGAAAAGATTATTAATCTCATTGAGCTCAAAAGGCTTCTTCAATTCAACATTTATGGCTTCTGAGTGACCTCCCTTTACGGGGATACGCACTACTGTGGCGGTGATATTGATTTGGTTGTCTTCCAGTATTTTGCGGGTTTCATTCACCAGTTTCATCTCTTCAGCGGTATAACCGTTCTCCAGGAAATCGCCTCCATGGGGAAAACAATTAAGGTCGATGGGCCAGGGGTAAACCATTTTTGGCTGCCGCCCTGCCCGCTCATTGTCAAGCTGTTTCACTGCTTCAACACCGGTGCCGGTAACCGACTGGTAGGTAGAAATAACCAATCTTTTAATGCCGTAAGACTTATGTAATGGATTAAGTGCCACAACCATCTGTATGGTGCTGCAGTTGGGATTGGCAATAATTTTTTTATCCGCGGTAAGTGTATGCGGATTCACATCCGGAACTACCAGCGGCACATTATCATCCATACGCCATGCCGAAGAATTATCTATTACAAATGTACCGGCAGCGGCAAATTTTTCAGCCCATGCTTTACTTACCGATGCCCCGGCAGAAAAGATGGCAATTTGTGGCTTTGCATCCAAAGCATCCTGTATGCTGCAAACCTTCCAGGTTTTCCCGCCAAAGGAAATTAGTTTCCCGACCGAACGCTCCGATGCAGCGGGGTAGAAATCAGTTACGGGAAAATTCTGCTCCTGCAAAACCTTTATCATCACCTGGCCAACCAAGCCGGTAGCTCCTACCAGTGCAAGTTTCATATCTTATTAGTTTAAATTTTCTGCTTTTTGTTATCTGGCAAAAATAGTATATTTACTAACCATTCAAAAATCAATTCTTTTTATGGAAAGAAAACTACTTCTGCTTGCCCTGATAACTCTCCCCCATCTCCTCGTCGCGCAGTTTACCGATGATTTCAGCGACGGTGATTTTACACAAAACCCAACATGGTTTGGCAACACAGATAAGTTTATTGTTGAAGATCAGGTTCTGCGCCTCAACGACAATCAGGCCGGTCAGTCATGGCTGGCGACTGCCAGTTCGGTTATGGATGAAACACAGTGGGAGTTTTGGGTACGCCTTGCGTTTACACCATCCGATAATAATCATCCGCGAATTTATCTGGTAAGTGACTCGGATAATCTTTCCGGCCCTTTAAACGGCTATTACATTCGAATAGGGAAAAATGGCACCGACAACAAACGCCTTTACTTCTACCGGCAGTCAGGTGAAACTTCGGTTGAACTACTGGAAGGAGCCACCAATATTGCCACAGCCACCAATAACCGCCTTCGAATAAAAGCCACCCGCGATAATTCGGGCAACTGGGAGTTTTGGGCCGACCCCACCGGCAGAGAGTTTTTCCTACCTCAGGGAAGTGTTACCGACAATGAATATACTGATACACAATATTTTGGCATACTTTGTAATTATACTATTTCCAATTCATCGGGTTTTTATTTTGATGATTTTTATGTGGGCGATATTATTGAGGATACCACCATTCCGGAAATAATAAGCTTTAATCCCACAGACCCCAATACTCTTGAACTTACCTTCAACAAAGGCATAGAGCCTAATACAGCGCAAAATGTAAACAATTACGCTGTAAACAAAGGCATAGGCCCACCTGCCATTGCCATCAGTCCTGATGAAAGCCCTAACCGGGTAATCCTGATTTTTGCCCAGAGCTTCACACAGGCAGAGCAATACACGCTGTCAGTACTTAACATCGAAGACTATCTGGGTAATGTAATGGCGCCTTTCACAGGAAACTTCACCTGGTATGTCCCTCAGAAGCATGATGTGGTTTTCAATGAAATCATGGCCAACCCAACCCCTGAGATCGGGCTGCCACCCCATGAATATATAGAGCTTTACAATACTTCTGACTTTTCAATCAACCTGCAGGGCTGGACCTTTCAGCACGGTACTACCCAAAGGGAGATTACCGAAGGCATTATTCCGCCCGGGGGTTATATCGTTCTTACCCATCCCGGTGCACTGAATGCACTTGAAGGCTTCGGCAATTTGGTGGCCATCCCGGGATTGTCAACCACTGCTCTTACCAATGCAGGTACTCTTCTGGTACTTTACAACAAAAACGGTGATTTGATTTCATGGGTAAGGTACTCCGACACCTGGTACCGTGATCCATCCAAAGCCAATGGCGGCTGGGCGCTGGAAAAAATTGACCCTTATAACTTTTGTGAAGGAGCCGGAAACTGGAAAGCCAGTACCGATAGCCGCGGTGGGACTCCCGGTGAACCCAATTCGGTAATGGCAAACAATCCTGATACCGATGCTCCCTTCGTGCTCAGGGCAGGTTATATTGACCCTAACCATATAAGTATATTTTTCAGTGAAAGCATGGCGTCAGAGAACATGGCTGACAGCGAAAACTATACACTGAGCAACTTCCCGGGAACGGTAACAACCGTAAACATTCATTACCCCGAAGCCAACAGGGCAGATCTGATTCTTTCTGAATCGATGCAACCCGGGATGATTTACGAGGTAGTGGTATCGGAATCGCTGACCGATTGCGCGGGAAACCATCTTTCAGGCAACAGGGCAAGGTTTGGTATGCCTGAGGAAGCCGACAGCATGGATGTTGTTATCAACGAAATTCTGTTTAACCCGCCCGACAGGGGTGTGCGTTACGTAGAGCTTTACAACCGCTCTCA
>SKSE01000324.1 GCA_007118135.1 Bacteroidales bacterium
CAGAAAAAGCTTCTCAAATTTTTCATACACCTCTTCCATGATAATGAAGCGCTTGGCGGCAATACAACTTTGTCCGCCATTGATCAGACGACTGGTAACGCAGGTTTCGGCAGAAAATTCAAGATCGGCATCTTCCAGCACGATATATGGGTCGCTGCCTCCAAGTTCCAGCACCGTTTTTTTGATCACTTCACCGGCTTTTTGGGCCACTGCGCTGCCCGCTCCCACGCTACCGGTAAGAGTGACAGCCTTTACCTGCGGGTTTTCGATTACATGGGCAACTTCTTTGCCCGGTATGCGCAGTGTCCGGAAAATATTTTCAGGGAAACCGGCCTTCTGAAATACTTCTTCTATGGCCATGGCACACCCCATAACGTTAGAAGCATGCTTTAAAAGCCCGGCATTGCCGGCCATTATTGCCGGGGCCGCAAAACGAAACACCTGCCAGAAAGGAAAATTCCAGGGCATCACCGCCAGCACAATTCCCAATGGATTATATGCAATGTAACTGGTGCTGGCATCGGTTTTAATTTCTTCAATGGAAAGAAAAGATTCGGCATTTTCGGCATAATAATTACAGCAGGCTGCACATTTTTCAATCTCTGCCAGGGCCTGTTTCATGGTTTTGCCCATTTCAAGCACCATCAGACGGGCATATTTTTCTTTTTCGCCCCGCAGCACATCTGCTGCTTTTTGCATAAGTGCAGAGCGCTCTGCAAATGGAGTTTGCTTCCATTGGTGCCAGTCGGACTGGGTTAAGTCAATAATAGAATCTACTTCTTCCTTACTGTGTGGGCTATAGGTGGAAATAATTTCTCCGTCGACGGGATTGATGGATTGAAACATATCTGTTTTTTTGAAGATAAAGGTAGAGATTTTAGAATTTCTGAAGGTATTTTGAAAAGCTCAACTGGAATTCCGATTACCTGGTTTCTCTGCCTTTCCAAAATTATTAAGTAAGGAAACCAGGCTGTATTCCCAAACAAAAGAATGATTTTTTGAGTTGTAACTCAAAATTATTATGATATTTTTGAATTATAACTCACAATTATTACCTTTTTGGCAATCAGCAATCCTTTTAAAACGACAATTAAAAAATTTTTTAGCTTTACATCCCCAAAACAAATTAACCAAAATCTACAATATGACATTAATGAAGTTGATCTGCCATAGAATCCATCGAATACAATTTTATATTCTTGTGTCCCTGATCGTTTTTTCTTCCTGCGCTCCTGTTTACAACCCAAACAATCTTTTCATGCCCGGGCTCAAAGAGCGTGGAGATTTAGCAACAGAGTTTTATCTGGGTTCATCTGATATTGGTATGAATGCTGCCTTTGCAATTACTGACAACTGGGCCATAACTGCCGGTGCACAAAACCGTGGAATCAATCAAAACTATTCAGGAAACAGCACTTTCTATGAAGGTGGAGCAGCCTGGTTTAAACACCCTGAAAGCTTTTTCCACCATGAAGCTATGGGTGGTTTGGGTTATGGGAAAAGCGATTACTTCCGGCGTTACCAGGCATTGTTTACCGGAGATTGGCAGTTACAATATATGGAAGCCGATTTTATGCGCTTTTACCTGCAATATAACATTCACTTTCCTGTTAGTATATTTACTTTTTCAACAGGAGTAAGAGCCAGTCAACTCCACATTTTTGATTATGAGGAAAATATTTTTGCCGAAATTGACAACAGGCTTCTCAGGCAAACCATTGACAATAATTTCAATGCGTTGTTTATTGAGCCCAACCTGAACATCAGTTTAGACCTCGGTAATGTAAGTATGTTTATCCGTTCAGGGCTTTCCTTGCAAACTACAGGTCCGAAAAACATTATGGATCATGATCCTTTTATGTTAAATGGCGGCTTCAGGATCAGGCTAAATACTATGGGGATTAACTGACAACCTGTTTCCTTTTGTTAACAACTTCTGAAAATTATTTTTTAAACTATAGTTTCAGAGTAGTAATTTTGTATTCCGGTTAGAAAAAAGGATTACTCACCGGAGAGCCTCAGCTTTCCATTTTAAGTTAAACCATGACCGGAAACCCTTCTGCTGCGCGTGCAGCCCAATCTGTGCAACAATCTGATGCAATTCTTATTCTCCCTGATGGAAATTTCTTTTCAGGATATTCCTTTGGGTTTAGAAAGTCCGTTGCCGGAGAAGTTGTTTTTAACACTGCAATGTCAGGTTACCCCGAAAGCCTTACCGATCCTTCATATCAGGGTCAGATATTGGTACTCACCTACCCGCTCATCGGCAATTATGGTGTACCTCCCATGATAATAGAAGACAATCTGCTGAAGTATTTTGAGTCGGAAAAAATCCATATTGCCGGACTTATTATTTCTGAATATTCCTATGAATCAAGTCACTGGAATGCATGGAAAAGTCTTTCAGGATGGCTCATTGAGCAACAAATACCGGCAATCGGTGGTATTGATACACGTACACTTACAAAAATCCTGCGTGAAAAAGGAAGTATGGCCGGCAAGATTGAGTTTGCAGGTCAATCTGTAGATTTCACTGACCCCAACGAGCGCAATCTGGTGGACGAAGTCAGCACCCGCGAAGTAATTACCTATGGCAGTGGAAAATATAAAATTGCACTTGTGGATTGTGGTGTGAAATTCAACATCATCCGGAAACTGCTGGAACGTGATACTACCGTTATACGAGTGCCATGGGATTATGACTTTACCTCAATCGATTACGACGGTTTATTTATTTCCAATGGCCCCGGCGATCCTAAAAACTGCAGTGCAACTATACACAATATTTCCAAAGCCCTTCAGCAGAATAAACCCATTTTTGGTATTTGTCTGGGGAACCAGTTGCTGACCCTTGCAGCCGGTGGCGATACCTACAAGCTGAAATATGGCCACCGGAGCCACAACCAGCCTGTATTGCTCAAAGGATCCAACCGCTGCTTTATTACATCGCAAAATCATGGCTTTGCCACCGATTATGCATCACTGAATGATGAGTGGGAAGAACTTTTTGTTAATCTCAACGACCAAACCAACGAAGGGATAAAACATAAGAGCAAACCTTTTTTCTCTACACAGTTCCACCCCGAAGCCTCCAGCGGCCCTACGGATACGGATTTTTTGTTTGATGAGTTCATTGAGATGATAGAGAAGTCCGAAGACGGAAGACGGAAGACCGGAGACCGGAAACCGAAGATGGGAAAATTCGAAATCCGAAATTCGAACCGAGGCGCAGCCGAGCTCAGCGAAGCTAAATCCGAAAATCCTAAATAAAAAACTCCGGGTTCTTTGCGAATCCTTTGCGACTTTGTGTGAAGCAAAAAAACCAATAACTCAATAACCTAATACACTTAACCAACAACATGAAAATTAAAAAAGTCCTCGTTATCGGTTCCGGCGCCTTGAAAATCGGTGAAGCCGGCGAATTTGACTACTCCGGCTCCCAGGCACTGAAAGCCCTGAAAGAAGAAGGCATACATACCGTTCTTATCAATCCCAATATTGCTACGGTACAAACCTCCGAAGGAATTGCCGATACCATATATTATCTTCCCGTAACACCATTCTTTGTGGAAAAGGTGATTCGCAAAGAAAAACCGCAAGGCTTGTTACTGGCTTTCGGCGGCCAAACGGCCCTGAATTGTGGGGTTGAATTAGAGCGAAGCGGAGTGCTTAAAAAGTACAAAGTAAAGGTTTTGGGAACCCAGGTAGATGCCATCATGAATACCGAAGACCGGGAACTGTTTGTAAAAAAACTGGATGAAATCAATGTTTTGACCATCAAAAGCAAAGCAGTAAACTCAGTAAAAGAAGCTGTGAGAGCAGCTAACGAACTCGGATATCCTATTATAATCAGGGCAGGATATGCCCTGGGCGGTCAAGGCAGTGGATTTTGCAACAATGATGAAGAGTTGCAACAACTTGCTCAAAAAGCCCTGAATCATGCACCACAGATCCTGGTAGAGAAATCTTTAAAAGGCTGGAAAGAAGTAGAATATGAAGTTGTGCGCGACCGCTACGACAATTGCATCACTGTGTGCAATATGGAAAACTTCGATCCGCTGGGAATCCATACCGGCGAGAGCATTGTAATCGCCCCATCTCAAACTCTTACCAACAGCGAATACCATAAACTGCGCGAAATTGCCATAAAAATTGTTCGTCATATCGGTATTGTAGGTGAGTGCAACGTACAGTATGCTCTGGACCCCAAATCAGAGGACTACCGCGTGATTGAAGTAAATGCCCGCCTCTCGCGATCCAGCGCACTGGCATCGAAAGCCACAGGGTATCCGCTGGCATTTGTTGCGGCTAAATTGGGATTGGGATATGGATTGCACGAGCTGAAAAATGCTGTTACCCAAACCACACCTGCTTTTTTCGAACCGGCTCTTGACTATGTGGTTTGCAAAATACCCCGGTGGGACCTGGGAAAATTCAAAGGTGTTTCCAAGGAAATTGGCAGCAGCATGAAGAGTGTTGGTGAAGTAATGGCTGTGGGAAGGAATTTTGAAGAAGCCATACAGAAAGGTTTACGTATGATTGGCCAGGGAATGCATGGTTTTGTGGAAAACAAAGAACTGGAAATATTTGGCCGTGAAGAAATTGAAGAACAGCTTAGAAACCCCACCGATACACGCATTTTTGTTATTGCCCTGGCCCTTCAACACAATTTCACTGTTGATGAAATCCATAAGCTCACACACATTGACCGTTGGTTTCTTTACAAGTTGAAGAAGATTTTCGATATAAAAACTGCCATTGCTCCCTTCTCCCGTATTGAAGACCTGCCCGAAAGTCTTTTACTGGAGGCCAAGAAAAACGGTTTTTCCGACTTTCAAATTGCCAAAAACCTGGTAAAAAGCACAGGAGAAGATGTTAGTGAGTATGGTCTGAAAGTACGTGAATATCGAAAAAAGATTGGTATTCTGCCTGTCGTAAAACAGATAGATACGCTGGCGGCAGAATTTCCTGCACTCACAAATTATCTTTACATGACTTATCATGGTTCTGAACATGATGTTAAGGCTGAGAACGGACAGAAATCAGCCATCGTGCTGGGTTCAGGCGCATACAGGATAGGTAGCAGTGTAGAGTTCGACTGGTGTAGTGTAAATGCGTTGCAGAGTATCAACAAAGCAGGATTACGTTCCATTATGATCAATTATAATCCTGAAACCGTAAGTACAGATTACGACATCTGCGACAGGTTGTATTTCGATGAGCTTTCTTTCGAAAGAGTAATGGATATCATTGAGTTTGAAAACCCCAAAGGGGTTATGGTTTCCATGGGTGGACAAATACCCAATAACCTGGCCATGCGTCTGTATAAAGCTAATGTTAACATAATAGGAACATCTGCCCTTTCCATTGACCGGGCCGAAGACCGTCATAAGTTCTCTTCTATGCTTGATGGATTGAACATTGACCAGCCGCGCTGGAAAGAGCTCACAACCGTAAAAGATATCTATAAATTTGTTGAGCGGGTAGGATTCCCGGTATTAATCAGGCCGTCCTATGTACTCTCAGGTGCCGCCATGAATGTGGTTTCCAATATTGATGAGCTGGAGCATTTTCTTAAACTGGCAGCCAATGTTTCAAAACAATACCCCGTAGTAGTTTCAGAATTCATTGAGCAGGCCAAGGAAATAGAATATGATGCCGTAGCTGACAATGGCGAAATTGTGGTATATGCCATTTCGGAACATGTGGAGTTTGCAGGTGTGCACTCAGGAGATGCCACAATTGTATTTCCACCACAAAAGTTGTATGTAGAGACCATCAGACGTGTGAAACGCATTGCCCAAAAAATCGCACGGGAGTTGCAAATCACCGGGCCCTTTAACATGCAGTTCCTGGCCCGCGATAATGACATCAAGGTAATTGAATGTAACCTAAGAGCATCGCGCAGCTTTCCCTTTGTTTCCAAGGTGCTGAAAACCAATTTTATTGACTACGCCACACGGGTTATGCTGGGAGAGAAGGTTGAGAAACCGAAAAAATCGCTTTTCGAACTGGATTATGTGGGAGTAAAAGCTTCGCAATTTTCTTTTTCACGATTGCAGAAAGCCGATCCCGTATTGGGTGTGGAAATGGCATCCACAGGCGAGGTGGGCTGCCTGGGAGAGGATTACTATGAAGCCATCCTGAAGTCCATGCTATCAGTGGGTTATACCATTCCCAAGAAGAACATTCTGCTATCCACAGGCCCGGCAAGGTCCAAAACAGAACTGCTCATCAGTGCCAGAA